>NZ_JBALQK010000104.1:10056-15584 GCF_036965845.1 Bacillus sp. JJ1127
CAATAAAATTATATATTACATTCTCCATAAAAATAAATAGTTTTTTACAAAAAATATAAAAATTCCCTTAATTTCGCCTCTTAAAAATTATTGAATTATAGTATGTTGTAGAGATTTCATCATTTCAGCTACCACATTAAGCGGTTCATATGCGATTTTCACCTTCACTGGCTTTCTCTTAATAAAATACCCTTCACCAGCTGCTAATTCTTGATCCATTTCAGTGTGATGTAATCTCGCGTTAAAGAAATATAACTCACTATTGTCTGTTGTACCTAATAAGTACCCGACACTTCTCTTCCTAATATGACTAAACCACTGTTCATGTCCATAGCTATTTAAATTAGAAGTCGTACCAGCTACAATAAAATGCACACCTTTATTTCTCGCCTGCTCTACTAATTTCTCTAACATGCCTTTCGTCTGGAACTCCATTGATACATAACTTAATACTTGCTCTAGATCATCAATCATAATTACAATACGCGAATTGTTAGGCGAATCAGAAATTACCTCTCCTAATTGTGGAACCATATCTTTACGCTCATTTACTCTTTCCAGAAACTCTTCCAACATTTTTGTAAATTGCTGTCCATCTATAACTGATTGTTTCACATGCGGTATATTATTCATAGTAGCTATACCCATTGATTTTCCAGTTAAATCAACTGTATAAATTTCAAGTTGTTCGGATGAATAATGATTAGCCATCGATAAAAGAATGCTTTGTAAAAGCGATGTTTTCCCGCTCTCCATTCTGCCAGCAATAACGATATTATTCATTTCTTCTAGTACAATACGATGAGGTTCAATTTCATTTGTTTCTATTCCAATGCAAGCTCCTTGTCCATCTTCATCTTCAAGCATCTTACACAATGAAACCACTTGGGGTACCATTGGAATTGGCTTTACATCGGTTCCGGTCCAAGCATCTCTCATTTTCTCCATTATTTTTTTCAGCTGGGCGGTGTATTCATATTCACTTTCTCCTACAAAAGGTAAAGCAGCTTGGAATAATTCTGGTGGTTGTCCTTTCACAAGTCCGCGTCCAGGCGGTACGTCAGTTAATGGGAAACTTGACTTTCCAACTAAGAACTGGTATTCCGAAGCATCTTGTAATTCAAACGAAACGGTTAGTGAGATATTATTTCGATATCGATCAAACATATCACTCGTTTGGTTCAACATGATATGAAAATACAAACCATAAGTAGCTGCTTCCCGAAGAAGTTGCTCTAATAAATCATTTTCTTTTTCATGCTCATTTTTAAATCGGGCATACCCGTCAATTATGATAACCATAGCTGGTAATACTTCTCCAGAAAGACGTTTATACGTTTCAAAAGATTTTGCTCCTAGAGTTGCAAACTGTTCTTTCCTATGCAACAGCTCTTTCTTAATAAAGCCAAATAATCGTTTTATTTTCTCTGACTCACCTTCTTGTACTACTCCACCTACATGAGGTAATTTAGCAAAATCTAAAAACATTCTACTAAAATCAACAATATAAAAATTTACTTCTTCTGGTGAATGAGATAATGCAAGGGACATAATAACTGTTTGAATAAATGTTGTTTTCCCCGTACCCGGCATACCATATACATTCATATGACCTTCCAATAAATTCAACTTCAATGGATATTGCGCCTGATTTGCAACATCATCAATCAATCCTACAATCGGTTGATATTTCTCGTGCTCTCCCATCTCCCACTGACTTTTATTCCAATCGGTTATAGAATAAAACCTGTCCAATAGTAAAGTTTCCGGAAGCGGAGGTAACCATGGACCCGGAAGCGGATTTATATTTTCTTGTTCTGCCTTTAAGTGAATATAGTCAATTAATGCTTGTAATTGTTTCGGACCATTTGTCAATGGTTTTAAACGCTTTTTACTTTTTATTCGTTCACCATTTAATTTTATTTTTGTAAAGTCAACATGTTGAACAACTTTTTCCTCTTCTGGATTATAAGGTGCACCACTCCATGCAGACTGAAAAAGTTCTAAAATTTCATTGTTTCCAACTTGTAGATATCCACGACCTGGCACATTAATTTTAGATGCATCTGGAATTTTGATCATTTCCCTGCTGTCTCCATCATCTTGAACACGAAGACATATACGAAAACGAGAATTACTCCAAATCTTATCATTTACAACTCCTGATGGCTTTTGTGTAGCAAGTAGTAAGTGTACACCTAATGTACGTCCAATCGCAGCTACACTAATTAACTCATCCATAAATTCGGGTTGTTCTTTTTTCATCTGTGCAAACTCATCAATCACAATAAACAAATGTGGTAATGGCTCTTTTTCGCGCCAATTTGTTTCATAATATTCATCTAAATGCTGTACGTTACCCGCCTGTATGAATAGCTTTTGCCTTCTTTCTAATTCTGCTTTTAACGAAATACGTGCTCGTTCAATTAAATTAGGATCCTCAAGGTTTGTGATGGAAGCAACTACATGCGGCAATCCCGCAAATGTATTAGACATTCCTCCTCCCTTGTAATCAATTAACATAAAAGCCATTTCATGAGGATGATAGGTAACTGCCAATGACGCAATTATAGATTGAATAACTTCACTCTTTCCAGAGCCTGTCGTACCAGCCATCAATCCATGTGGACCATGTCCTTTCTTTTCAATTTTATCGTGAATATTTAAAACAACGGGTTTCCCCCCTTCTCTCACTCCTATCGGTACAGGTAGTGCTGTTGGGTATCGGTTTTCCTCCCAGCGATTCAAGATTTCTAACTCTTCCATTGTTTTTACGTTAAATAAATCTAAAAACGTTAAAAGTTTTGGAATATTAGCAGCTGTTGAGCTTTTAAGACGAATTGATGCAAGGCTCCTCGCTCCTTGCTCACACGTTTTATACGATAGTTTATCTACTTTAAATTGTGTATATGTTTTCTCTTCTCCTTCAGATGTGCTCGAAAAGGTTTCAAAAACTTCACCTTCGTCCTCGTTTACATTTATAATAAGATCACACTCCATTGGAAGCTGATCTTTACGCTGAGCAAACACAAATGTTGAAGCACCAACACTTTGTCCTTCTTTTAATAACATCGGTAATAATGGATCTTCCTCTAAAAAGTCTCGAGCCTCTAAAAAGAAGATATACATAGGTACAAGTGGTACGTTTACATCCTTTTGATGTGAGGAATTAAAAATTCTTCGCATATTTAGCGGTATAAACAAAGATTCTGCTAACTTTTGGGCAGTATCTTCTGTATCCGCTAAAAAACGAATATTATGTTGCTCATCCCACACATGGGGCAACCATCTCATCCAATTCCAATTCTCCTTGTTTTTTTGATGATAAAATGCCGCTATTTTCACTTCATTAGGTGCATGATGTGTCATAATTTGTGTTGTTGTGATCCGTATAAAGTTTGAAATATCATCCTTGTTCCCAACTACACCTATCACGTCATGCTTTTTTAGAGAAATAGAAATGTGCCCATTGGTAATATATTTAAAGTCCTTTGCAATATTTTGTGCTTCTGTAATTAATAGATTATCATCATAACCTCGTTTTTCAGGAACTTTTAAGTCTATTAAAAAGCTCCTTATTCCTGTACCAATACGAATATCTAAAAAATCCTCTCCTTCAGGAGTTCTTTCCCAAAGATTACTTTCTCTATTTTCAATCCGGCCGATACTTTTTAAAGGGCTTGGATTTTTTATAATTAAGTATTTTGCTTGTTCTACTTTTAAATTTTCCAACTCCATCCGGTGTTTTTGTAATTGCTCTAAGTAATTGTTTTGTAGTTGTTCTAACATTAAGCGATGTTCTTTTTTCTTACGAAAGAATGCTAATATTGTAAATATGTAAGTCCCTAATACGGGTATACTAGATATCATCATAAATGGTAAAAAACTTGAACTTGATCTCATATTCTTCATAACAAAAAAATAAAGAACAATTGTTAAAACTGTCATAATACCTGGAAGTAGCATTGATTCTATCGAAAACTTTGGTTCTTCTGGCATATTAGGTGGATCATGGACAACGACTTTCCCCGTCGGAATGTCAACTCTCACGCGAGGTGAACGTTGAAAATATGGTGATGTTTGCACAATATTTCCCTCTTTCCTTTTCTCAAACATTTATTCAATTACTTTCCATACATAACCATCTTCTTTACCCGTTTCTTGAACGGTAACTTGTCTCTGTTCTATTTCTTGGTTCTTGATAAATTCTAAAGAAGGAATTAACGCACCTTTTTTGTGCAACATGATGTAATATCCGTCCCATACATGTTGATCCCTTAATGTTTCATCTTGTGGAACAGACAACCATTCCTCCTTATCCCTCGTTGCACGTATTTCATATAACAAACTTTGATTCTCTTCGATTTTTTCATAGTGTAAAATAGATTCAATAATTTGTACCGTTTTCACATCATTTGGAATTGCAATATCCACTTCTTCGTTTGATTGTGTAATATAGGTTACAATAATTTCTTCCAATGTTTATCACCTTCTCGCCTCGTTTTACCATGAAATATCAAAATACGCTATATCGTCACTAGTAGGAGATTCCTGCGTACGTGCAATTTCTTCCTTCAAGTTTGCCTCTTCATATTGTTTAAGTATTGGTAACCCATCACTATGGACAATGATGCGATTCACTTCATTTATAGGCACAGTTTTACACAAAATCTCAACTGGTTCTCCAATTATCCCCTTACATGTTGACCATCTTTTATGAGTATCTCGTTCTTTCTGTATATATTCCGTATGTTGTTTATCATTTTTCAGAAAGTGTATAGATGAGTCCCCATGCATAACACATAATACTCTAGCTTTATTTTCAGACATTACTAATTCAATTTTCCCACAAATAAACATAGATTCACTTCCATGTTTACGTTTTTCTTCAAGTACTTCAGCAAGAAGCCACGCTGTATTCTCTGGTAATTGAAATGACTTAACAATCTCCATTCCTTCATTTGTCCATACTTGAAGAAGCTCGTGTAACTCTTTTTGAAGAGAATTTGACTCATAAGGATTCTTTAGATTATATAGCCAATTCATGAGCTTCTTCCCTATAAATGCCGATGCTAATTCCCCACAAAAAGACATGCCAACACCATCACATACTGCAAAAGTAATCGAAGAATCATTCATGTGAAAAGCAAGGAAATCCTGTCCACTTTCCTGTAATTCTTGCGACTCCCTCGCACGATAATATCCATATTTACATATGAAATTATCATTTTTCACTAGCTGTAAGGGGGTTTCTTCAACTTGAGAGACAACTTGTAACTTCACCTTTTCACCCTCCTATCGAACAGGAGTTGCTGCCGACATTTGAAATCCTAAAGAAACTAAATCAGCGTTTGTTCCGGGCAACATCATAATTGCTCCCTTTTCAATTTTGTATCCATGTTCCATCATCATTTCTCGATAACTTTCTGGGATTGGAGATGATAATTTTTTCAATTTCTTACCATATTCATCTTGAATTTCAGTATGAGGCATAATTCCTGACCACTTCTTCATATCTATAATTTTCT
>NZ_JBALQK010000104.1:15607-16265 GCF_036965845.1 Bacillus sp. JJ1127
AAATTTCATTTGAAATAAAAATATTTTCAACAAGTACTTTACCGTCTGGAACAGACAAATTCATAATTCGCTCTACAATTGGCCCCGGATCTTCTCCAGTCGACGCTCCATCAGTCATATGACAAATAACTGGAGCGGGTCCTTCTTGAAGATTCGGCAATTCATCATGTAATAACTTTTCCACAACAGAAAACGCTTTCGCTGTATCTGTTAGTCGCTGTGTTTGTATATTCTCTAATGGTCGCAATCTAGCAACCTCATCAATTGTCTTTACACCATCTAACAAATCATATACTTGATCGCTATAAGCTAAAATAGATAATCGATAGCGTGGTAATAATCGACTTCCTTTCGTCGAACGGAATACCATTTGGCGAATAGCTAATGAAAGTGCATCCGTAACAATATCAATCCGACGTTTCTCTTCACTTCCAGCATCCATCATTTGGTTCATAGAAGCGCTAACATCAAGTAAATAAATGATATATGCTGGCGTTTGTTGTGTTGCCTGTTTCTGATATAACATTTTCCATACCCTCTCCAAATAATCTTATTGCAATCATTATTCTTTATATTTCCATTATATTATATCGTAAGAATTTTCAATTTCTATATATTTTATAGAAATTTTTGGTTAACTATTTATCTAATGTATAAA
>NZ_JBALQK010000105.1:0-12922 GCF_036965845.1 Bacillus sp. JJ1127
AAATTAAGATGGAATTCCGAACATGAAATTCGGATTAATAAGTAGATAAAAAAACAAATAAAAAGTAAGGAATGACGTTATGAAAAAAAATTTAAAAACAACTGGAATTGGAAAGAAGGTAATTCCTGTAACAGCAGCATTAGGTATTCTTTTTTCTATGGCCCCTATTGCAGAAAATAAGGCTAGTGCAGGGATAGGTGCAGTAGTAGATATAGGTATTACTGTATTAGGTGCTGTAGCAAACACTTATCAAACACTTGGACTAGAACCAGGGGATATAGCACCAAGCACTACCATTGATGTATATGCAGAAAATCTAGCTTATCAGGCTCCTAATTTTAAATCTGGGGAATTTAATATTTCCATGTATCATACACAAGGTGATATGAATTTTACTAAGTCCGTTAAAGTGCGCTATCCAAATGGAAGAATTGAAAATCATCAACTAAAATCTGGGCAGCAGCTTAAAATTACTGACGCAGGAGCAATTATAGATTTAAATCCTAATGCAGCAAATATCTCAGAACACGATCTTCTTTACATTACACAAGCACAATTAAACGAAGGAAAGACCGGAGTTGTAATGAATCAAGATCACACTGCATTTGTAGAAAAAGCGTCTGGTAAAAACCCAAGAATACTTAATCCACTTTATAAAAAATATTCAGGCGATTCGTTTCAAGACTGGAGCGTGATTACTTATAGTCAGGATACCCTATTTGATTATATAGCAAATAAATTATCAGATGAGCAAAAACGATTGGTAACATTGACTTCAAAGCCAGTATCTAAAGATGTCCTTGACAGCTATGTTAATAATGATCCTAAAGCTCGTGCAGATTTTTATGATCGATTATCTGATGTATTGGCGGAGCGTACTAACGTCCTAGAGACATCTATGGCACTGCCATTCATTACACTAAATGACGGTAAACCTTATCAAATTATCCCTTATAAAAAAGGAACGAATAAAGTAATCGTAAAAACAGGTTCAAAATACCTTTCAGGAAAAGAAGGAAACGAACTTCAATATTCCGATTCGCTTAGCGATGATGAAGTGTTTGAACTTGTTCAGATAGGAAATTCTAACGATGGTAAATTTCAGTTCCGTTTGAATAACAAGAATGGAGTAAGTTTAGCTGGTAATCAGTATATTTCTGGATTCGCTACGGATTGGAGTTTCAAATCTGAAATTCGTTTCGATGATAAAAGCAACAATGAAATTAACAATTGGTTAATAGAGTGGTATCCGGGTAAAGAAAATGAGAGACAGAAGTATGATGAAGTACAGGCTGTAGCTGATGAAAAAGATTCTACGAAATGGATTGCAAAAGATTCCTCTGGAAACGTGATAAAGAACAGTTGGATAAACCGAGGTGATGGGTATTCCTTTACAGATGCTGAAGGAGTCATTTTGACAGGCTGGCAAGAAATTAAGGGGAAGACTTATTATTTCTCAGCGCCTTATGGCTACATGGTTGCTGGAAATGGAAGTGATTCACAGATTGAGAATAAATACTACTACTTTAATGATGATGGTGTTTTACAACGATCAACCTGGGAGGGAGATTCCTATGCCGATGCTTCTGGAGCATTCGTTAAAGAAGGTCTAAAAGAAGTAGATGGTAAAATTTATTACTTCCAAAATTACAATGTAAATAAAAAGGAAGTACGTATAGAAGATCGAGGGGTTATCCTTCACTTTTCCGACAAAGGTGTGCTTGAGAGAGTTTCTGATCTAAATGGAAAAGTTATAGACAGCGTTGTTAATGTTGAGTTGGACAACAAAATATTATCATTTAAGCATGACGGTTCGCTTTATAAAACAGGGCTCAACAAAAGTGAACAACTACTGGAATATTATAGTTTAGAAGATGGAATTTTCTATACCGGTTGGAAAATGATAGACGGTAAAAGATACTATTTCACAAATGGTCGCAATTACACGTTCAATGCTTATGAAAACATTGACGGAAAAAAATATTATTTTCATGAAGATGGATCAGTTAATCGCGCAGGATTTGAAAAAATCGATGGTAAGCTATACCATTTTGACAATAACGGCGTAGCACAAACGGGCTGGCAAACGATCGATAATAAATATTATTACTTCGATGAAAATGGGGCAGCTAAAACAGGATGGTTCCAAGTTGGTGGTGGATATAGACCTTGGCCTCTTGCATACGGATACCTTTGGTATTGTGCTAGAGAAGATGGTTCACTTTATTCAGACGGTTGGTTTAAAATTGACGGTAAAGATTATCACTTTGACCAATGGGGACATAAAATGTAATAACATAATGATAGTTTGAAAAGTTAGCCTATACGTATAAAAATGGGTCATGACATGGACTGAGTTTATTTTCCATGTTATGATCCGTTTTAGTTTTTTCGGGTATACTTCCTATTATTGCTTGCCAATTTGATTCTTTGAGACTGAATAAAACATAGATATTTTTACTCAATTGAAATCATGCTATGAAGCCTTGAGAATTCTCTACTGTACAAAAGTGATCACCATTAAAAAATAAGGCATAATTAAATTTGCATGGTATCGGAGGTGTAACAAAATGAAACAACTACATATAAGATTATCTCTCATACAATTATTTCTTTTAGTTTTGAATCTATTTATATTTTCTTCATCCCTGCCATTTTTACCTTGGTTTGTTGAAAATGCTTTGGGATGGTTAGCCATCTTGGCTACCACTCCTTTCCTATTAATTATCGGTAGAATAATGCCCCAACTTAAACAAAGTGAGGAATTTTACATAACAAGAACAAGAGCGGTTGTTCCTTTTATTGCATCTATTGTTTCACTATGTATTATGTTATTACCCACTATGAAATTATCGATTGTAATAGTTCTTATAATGAATGGTCTAATGGCTCTCATAACAATTGTATATTTATTGCAGGATTTCTGGAAAATGAATGAAAAATATAGATAAATAGCACCTTTAATTGTAAGACGTACTAACAATTAAAGGTGCTGTTTTTTTATGACCAAATATTCTTTAAAGACCGGATGCATAGATAGCATATAGATAGGATTAAGTAATTGGTAGGAAGGAGGGGGAAGATGAAATTTCGCAAAGATTGGTGGCTTGGTTTTCTTGGGCTAATTGGAGTGTATAAGTTTCCGGACGTAATGGATGCATTTCATGGTGAGAAGGGATGGACAGCGTGCATTGGTCTTATTTGGTTCGGTTATTTCATTCCAGAGAAGAAAGATGATGAAAAGAAAGAATCGTAACTACTCAGTCACTCTATGAAAAAACGAAAGAAAAACATTTTTTAAATGATCGAGAGGGACTGGCTATGTATAGGAGCGGTCAGGGCCTTTTCCTGCCACGTGCAAAGTTTTAAAACAAAGAAAGGTAGCAAGGTGTAGGTCCATTTTTATCTTCATGGCAGCAATCCATATGCTAAAAAATGAAAATAACTTTCTATAGGTAATAAGGGGTGTATTTTCATTGGAATCATACTCCTTATCAAACTTCTAAATGAAATGGATGGCTGAGTAATTACAAAGAATCTTAGTAAAAATACTTCTATTTACATGTAATTTTCTGTAAGATGGTAGAATGAGAGAATTCATATATTAGATTTTTAGATTTGGAGTGATAAAATGCAGCCATTGGAAAATGAAATTCATCCCGATATGGTCAAAGTTTGGAAAATTCATGCTTTGATTGAGACAGGAATTGAGCTCCTTGTTGTTATTGCGTATTTTGTATGCATGATTAAGTTTAATTGGTGGGAGTGGCTTTTTTGCGTACTTTTCATCGGGGCAATCGTATATATACCGTTTGATTATTTTATATTCCCTAAATTACGTCAACGTTATCACAGTTATCAACTAAATGAAGAAGAGATTGAGATTCAACATGGTATGTTTATGGTAAAACGTGTATTAGTTCCAATGATACGTGTACAGCACGTAACAATTGAGCAAGGTCCAATTATGAGAAAACACGGATTAGCAGAATTAAAAATCTCTACTGCGGCTACTTCTCATAGTATTCCAGGCTTACCAATGAGGGAAGCTGAGCGATTAAAGCGCCAAATTGGAGAACTCGCGAAGGTGAGTGATGAGGATGTATAAGAGGCAACATCCGATCACAATTTTACTAGAATTAAAACTCTCTCATCTATTACCAGGGATTATTCCTTTAATTAGTTTAAAAGGGAAGTTTTCTTTTTGGTATATGATCCCGATTGCGGTTTTTGTTGTAATCATTTTATTTGCCATTATCCATTGGTATTACAAAGTATATTGGGTAAAAGACAATATACTGCATATAAAACAAGGAATGTTTGTGAAAAAAGAGAGTTACTTAAATAAAGAGCGTGTACAAACGATAAATACAAGTTCGAATGTTCTATATCAATTATTAGGATTAACGAGACTAAAAATTGAAACAGCAGGCGGGGGGAAGGAACCAGAAGTAAGTTTAGCTGGTGTGACTCTTGAAGAGGCAAAAGCACTTATTTCTCTATTGAATGAGGAAACCGCTGTAAAAAGAGAAAATCAGGAAGAGATAACAGATTCTATTTCACAAGAAGAACCGAAATCATCCGAATACAAATTAACGTGGAAAGAAATTATCTTTGCTTCTATTACTTCTGGTGAATTTGGAATTGTGTTCTCTGTACTATTGTTTATTGCTTCAAAAGCACATGACTATGCTCCACAATGGATGATAGAAAAAGCGGAAAAATATGTGAAGGATTTTGATTTTGCTGTTTCCACTTGGATATACGTTGCTGCAGTATTACTTGTTTTATCGTGGGTCTTATCAACGATTCGCTATGCAATGAAGCATGCTAATTTTACTATATACCGAAAAAATAATGAAATACGGATTTCACAAGGGCTTTTTGAGAGAAAAGAAGTTGTGCTAAAAACACATCGTATTCAAGGGATTACAATAAAAGAAACGTTGTTACGTGAATGGTTAGGTTATTGTTCTATTCATGTAGAAGTCATTCAAAATGCTGAAAAAGGGGAGAAAAGTGTAACGATACATCCTCTTATGAAAAAAGCACATGTAACGGGCTTACTAGAGCAGTTAGAACTTCCTTATAAAATGGAAACAAGTCTTATCGGGTTACCCAAGGCGGCATTAAGGCGTTACTTACTTAGAAGTTGGATCTTCTTTATTATTTTAACAATCCCAATCGCAGGAGCAGCAATATATTTTGAGAAATATATTGCACTGCTAGTATTACTTCCGCTATTTGTTTTCTTGACATGGTTAGGTTACATATCGTTTACAGCTGGTGGCTATGCATTACATGGTAAACAGCTGACAATTGTATCTAGAGGCATTGGAAAGCGGACAGGTTTAATTCGTAGAAGGCATATACAATCATTATCGAAGACGCAAACGTTCTTCCAGCGTAAAGACAAGTTATGCACATATATATTTATTATTGCTTCATCAGAGCATGGGCATCATTACGAGTTGAAACATACGACGATGCATGATGCAGAAGCGATGCATGATTGGTTTAAGCAAAAAAATAAAAAGATCACCCTTTCGTAAAAGGGTGATCTTTTTTATGCCTGTACATCAAATGTCGTTACAAAAGATGGTCTTGAAAAAATGCTTTTTTGCGGCTCTGCATTCGTTTGTGCAGGGCGTTTTTTATGTGCATGTTCAAATGATTGTGATTCTGTCCAATCTTTGAAGTTTTGTTCTGTTTCCCACATTGTCATAATGACATATGTATCGTCACTTAATGGGCGTAGAACACGGATCGCTTGGAAGCCAGGCTCGTTTTCAATAAGCCCTGCACGGTTTTTAAAACGATTTTCAAAAACGGGACGACCTTCTTCTGTAACAGAAATATTGTTACAAACAATGAATCCAGGTTGGCCTTTAAATTCTCCAACTGCATCTAGCACGTCATACCCAAGTGAGCCAGCTACAGTTTCCTCGGTATTTTCTTTATAAAACATATTTTTTTTATCATTTTTTGCAGTGAAATGTGGTTGTTCGAGAGGTGTTTCGTATGAAATAATTGCTTTCATTTGTAATGCCTCCTTTATCAATTTGATTTCATTATATCAGCTCTTGTAAAAAACTTCGAAGATTATGTACATAAAGCTGATTCTTTTTCAAATAATAAATATACCATCATTTGGAAAGAAGGGCGATGCATGAGGAAAATAAAGTGGACTGTAATAAGCGGCGTGGCAGTGCTTGTAGTTGCGATTGTACTCTATAAACTCATTGTGTTAGCTGGCAGTTATATGATGGATGAAAAGCAGCTGGTTTTCCACTCTTCATCACGTATCGTTGATCAGCAAGGAAAAGAAATTACAAAGTTATATGTAGAAAATAGGGAGCTTGTACCGATTGAGCAGATTCCAAAGTATGTGCAGCAAGCATTTATAGCTGTAGAAGACGCTAGGTTTTATGAGCATTATGGAATTGACTATCCTTCTGTATTTCGCGCATTGTATAAAGACATTTTAGCGAGAGAGAAGGCTGAGGGCGGTAGTACAATTACGCAGCAACTAGTCAAAAATGTTTTTTTAACTCATGAAAAAACATTTACACGTAAATTAAAAGAAGTAGCGATAGCCCTCCAATTAGAACAAAAATACACGAAAGCGCAGCTTCTTGAAATGTATATGAACCATATTTATTTCGGTCATGGCGCCTATGGAATTCAGGCAGCGGCAAAATTGTATTTTAATAAAAATGTAGAACAATTGACAGTTGAAGAAGGAGCGATGCTTGCGGGGCTTCCGAAAGCGCCAAATGGGTATTCTCCATTTCTGCATCCAGAAAAGAGCAAGGAACGTCGTGATTTAGTGCTGTCTCTTATGCATAAACAAGGGTATGTATCAGCGGAGGAAAGCGTTCGCTATCAAGGGAAAACAATTGCTCTTTATAAAAATTTAGATGAGCGGGAACTTGCTTATATGCCATATGTAGATATGGTGGTAGATGAGGCGGCGCGTGTATATGGTTTGTCACATCAAGAAGTTCTCCGCGGGGGCTATACATTTGTTGTATCGATGGATGAGAAAATTCAAAAAGTAGCCTATGACCAATTTCAAGATGCCCGGAATTTCCCAGGTAAAGACAACGGAGTACAAGGTGCGTTTTTATTGATGGATAATGCGACGGGAGGAATTAAAGCCGCAATTGGTGGAAGAGAGTATGTTCCAAGAGGATTCAATAGGGTATTTGCGAAAAGGCAGCCAGGTTCTGTCTTAAAGCCGCTTATTGTATACGCACCAGCGCTAGAGACAAAAAAATATAATCCGTATTCCTTATTAACAAATGAGCAAACCGCCTTCGATGGATATGAACCCCGAAATTATAATCATAGGTATACAAAAGAAGTAACGATGTATGATGCACTCTTAGAATCAGCAAACGTACCAGCTGTGTCCTTATTGCATGAACTCGGGGCGGAGGAAGGGAAGCAATATTTAGAGAAGGGGAATATTCACATTGCAGATTCTGGCTTAAGTATGGCACTTGGCGGATTAAAAGAAGGGGTTTCTCCATTTGAACTTGTTAAGATGTATCGTGCTTTTTTAGCAAATGGAAAGATTATTGAGCCGCATGTTATTGAAAAGGTATTGGATCGGCACGGAGCAGTAATTGGAGAATCACCTAAAGGTGAAACGAAAATTTTTTCAAAGCAAACAGCGTGGTATATGACAAAAATGTTAGAAGGTGTTGTAGAAGAAGGGACAGCCAAAGCAGGTATATATAGCGGAGCATTAGCTGGGAAGACAGGTACGACGTCAATTTCAAATCAAAGTGGAGGTGCCAGAGATGTTTGGTTTGTTGGATACACTCCGAGTTTAGTAGGTGCTGTCTGGATTGGATATGATCGTACGGACAAAGAACATCAATTACAAGATGGAAAGCTATCCGCAACAGTGCTATTTAAAAAGATTTTAACGAAGGCAAATATACAAGATAATATGAAGTTTAAGCAGCCAAAAGGTGTTGAAACAATTGGTAAGCCAATCCGCTTAAGTAAAATTGAAAATATAGAGGCGAAATTATCTTTTAGTCCTTTTGGTTTATTTACCACGAAATTAAGTTGGACACCGCTGTCAGATAAAAGAGTTATATATCGAATTTATAAGATTGAGAAAGGAGTCCATACTCATGTTGGAACAGTAACAGGAATTGGCGAATATGAAGACAAATTTACGAATATATTCGCTAAACCAAGTTTTTATATTGTTCCATATAACCCGCAAACAAACCAAGAAGGAGAAAAGACAAAAGTAGCTAAACCGTAGTTTTGCTTATGATATAATATGAATGTTGTGAAAATAGTAAGCGGTTTTACGAACGTTTGTGTCAATTTCATGAACAACGTACATAATGCTATGCATTTTGTTTTTACAACCTGTATAGTAAAAAAAGATAAATATAGGATAGGATTCGTTAGAAGTGTGAGTAAGGAAGGGAGCAAGGGTCTTGGGAAGAACTATAAATGAGACATTTTTAAAAGCATGTAAAGGGGAACGAACAGAATATGTGCCAGCATGGTATATGCGACAAGCCGGTCGTTCGCAGCCTGAATATAGAAAAATAAAAGAAAAGTATTCTTTATTTGAAATCACACATAACCCAGAGCTATGTGCTTATGTTACAAAGCTTCCAGTTGATCAATACAATGTAGATGCGGCGATTCTTTATAAAGATATTATGTCACCGCTTCCAGCGATTGGTGTTGATGTGGAAATTAAATCTGGAATTGGACCAGTTATTGATAATCCAATTCGTTCTTTACAAGATGTGGAAAAGCTTGGAGAAATTCATCCAGAAGAGGATGTACCATATATATTAGATACAATTCGTTTATTAACATCAGAAATGTTAGATGTGCCATTAATTGGTTTTTCGGGAGCGCCATTTACATTAGCGAGTTATATGATTGAAGGGGGACCTTCTCGTAACTATCACAAAACGAAGGCATTTATGTATGCGGAGCCAAAAGCTTGGTTTGCTTTAATGGATAAGCTAGCGGATATGGTCGTTACATATGTAAAAGCGCAAATTAACGCAGGAGCAAAAGCAGTTCAAATCTTTGATTCTTGGGTTGGAACAGTAAATGTAGCAGACTATCGTGTGTTTATTAAACCAGCAATGGAGCGTATTTTTGCAGAAGTTCGTGAAATGGGCGTTCCGATGATTATGCACGGTGTTGGTGCAGGACATTTAGCGAATGAGTGGAATGATCTACCTCTTGATGTAGTAGGGTTAGATTGGCGCCTGCCAATTGAAGAAGCGCGTGCACGCGGCATTCATAAAGCTGTACAAGGAAATATGGACCCGTCTCTATTACTTGCACCTTGGCCTGTTATTGAAGAACATGTGAAAGGTATTTTAGAGCAAGGAATGAAGCAACCTGGTTATGTATTTAATTTAGGTCATGGTGTATTCCCAGAGGTAAATCCAGATACATTAAAACGCTTAACGGCATTTATTCATGAGTATTCTAAAGGATGGTTAGCAAAGTAAAGGAGAACAGGTGTATGAAAAAGAAAATGGGTTTGCTTGTAATGGCATACGGAACTCCATATAAAGAAGAAGATATTGAACGTTATTACACGCATATTCGTAGAGGACGAAAGCCAAGTCCTGAAATGTTAGAGGACCTAACAGAACGTTATCGTGCGATTGGTGGTATTTCTCCTTTAGCTACTATTACGTTAGAACAGGCAAAAAAATTAGAAAAGCGTTTAAATGAAATGCAGGATCACGTGGAATTTCATATGTACCTCGGTTTAAAGCATATTGAACCTTTTATTGAGGATGCTATACAAGCTATGCATAATGATGGAATTGAAGAGGCAATTGCCCTTGTTCTTGCCCCTCACTATTCTACTTTTAGTGTGAAATCATATATCGGACGAGCACAAGAAGAAGCGGAGAAACTCGGGAATTTAACAATTCATGGTATTGATAGTTGGTACAAAGAACCGAAATTTATTCAGTATTGGGTAGATGAAGTGAAAAAAATATACGATAACATGACAGAAGCGGAACGTGAAAAAACAGTTTTAATTGTGTCTGCACATAGTTTGCCAGAGAAGATTATTACGCTTGGTGATCCATATCCAGAACAGTTACATGAGACAGCGGATTATATTGCACGCGGTGCAGAAGTTCGAAATTATGCGGTTGGTTGGCAAAGTGCGGGAAATACACCAGATCCATGGATTGGACCGGATGTACAAGACTTAACGAGAGAGTTACATGAAAAGTATGGTTACAATTCGTTTGTATATGCACCAGCTGGATTTGTTGCTGAACATTTAGAAGTGTTATACGACAATGATGTTGAATGTAAAGTTGTTACAGAAGAAATCGGAGCAAAATATTATCGCCCAGAAATGCCAAATGCATCAGAAGCGTTTATTTCTTGTTT
Source organism: Bacillus sp. JJ1127 (assembly GCF_036965845.1). Classification (NCBI taxonomy): domain Bacteria; kingdom Bacillati; phylum Bacillota; class Bacilli; order Caryophanales; family Bacillaceae; genus Bacillus; species Bacillus sp. JJ1127. Next base: position 10,426 of record NZ_JBALQK010000105.1, read on the forward strand.
AGCAGATGTCGTTTTAAAGAAACAAGCAGAAATTTTGTAATACCTTGGGGAAGGAGGGAACGTTTTGAAGAAGAAAGTTGTTATCATCGGTGGTGGAATTACAGGCTTAACAACAGCGTATTACTTACAAAAAGAAATTCGCGAAAAAGGATTGCCGATTGATACATTGTTAATAGAAGCATCGGGCAAACTTGGAGGGAAAATTCAAACCGTTCGAAAAGATGGATTTACAATTGAGCGTGGTCCAGATTCTTTCTTAGAAAGAAAAGAAAGTGCAGCTAGATTAATCAGAGACTTAGGGATTGGAGATCAACTTGTAAATAATGCAACTGGTAAGTCATTTGTTCTGGTGAACAACCGATTACATAAGATGCCGAATGGATCAATGATGGGAATTCCAACGCAAATTACCCCGTTTCTATTTTCAGGATTGTTCTCTCCGATTGGTAAATTAAGAGCTGGTTTTGATTTTGTATTACCGCGTTCAAGGCCAGTTTCTGATCAATCGCTTGGTCAATTTTTCCGTCGTCGTTTAGGAAATGAAGTGGTTGAAAACTTAATTGAACCGTTGCTATCTGGTATTTATGCAGGGGATGTTGATCAAATGAGTTTAATGGCGACATTCCCGCAATTTTATCAAGTTGAGCAGAAATATCGTAGTATTTCACTTGGTATGCGTACGTTAGCACCGAAGCAGAAAAAGGATGTAAAGCCAAAAGGAATCTTTTTAACATTAAAACAAGGGCTGGAATCCTTGGTTGAAGCAATCGAGGAGAAGCTTGATAGTAGCAGTGTTATGAAGGGAACGCGCATTGAAAAAGTTGCAAAACTTGGCGATGGCTATGCGATTACTCTTAGTAATGGAAAAGAGATTGAAGCAGACGCTATCGTAGTTGCGGCGTCACATAAAGTATTACCATCTATGTTTGCTCAGTATAAGCAGTTTCGTTTCTTACGTAATATTCCATCCACATCAGTTGCGAATGTAGCGTTAGCTTTTCCGAAAGAAGCAATCAAGCGTGATATTAATGGTACGGGCTTTGTTGTATCTCGAAATAGTGACTTTACAATCACTGCGTGTACGTGGACACATAAGAAGTGGCCGCATACAACACCAGAAGGAAAAGTATTGCTTCGTTGCTATGTTGGACGTCCTGGTGATGAAGCAGTCGTAGAACAAACGGATGAAGAAATTGTTCAATTTATATTAGAAGATTTACAAAAAACAATGGATATTACAGCTGATCCAGACTTTACTGTTGTAAGCCGCTGGAAAGATGCAATGCCGCAATATACAGTGGGGCATAAAGAGCGAATGAAAAAATTAACCGCATTTATGGAGCAAGAATTACCAGGTATTTATCTAGCAGGCTGTTCTTATGCAGGTACTGGTCTTCCTGATTGTATTGACCAAGGTGAGGCAGTTGTAAAGCATGTATTAGCTCATTTGGAAAGAATAACGGAAACAGAATTCGTTACGCAATAATAAAAAGCATCCTTAACGCATAAGGATGCTTTTTATGTTATAGATCAATTGATTTTCCAATAGCTTCTTTGCATCTCATTCTTTTTTGAAGTCTACGCATATATATTTTTTTATCTTTTTGTACGCCCTTTATATACATAAATAGACTAATGATCCCAAATAACGTACATTGCACAGTTAGAATGTAAGGTGACATTCCTTGCAGTGGTTGTTTCGGGTCATATAAATGAATAGGTGCTCCGCCAACTGTAGGAAATATCATATTTAAAACCACATAGGGAAGCGAACTAACAGTAAACGGAAATAAAATGGCCATGTAATCTTTTTGTGACCATATAGAGGCAGCTAAACCTAAAACGGCCATTAAACCAGCAAATATAAAGTTAATAATAATATATATAGATATATAATCAATGGGAGAATCATAATACAATGATGCAAACATACCATTGGTGTTTATAATACCCGAGGTTAATGATGGAATGCCATCTGGGATTGTCAGTTTACAAAGTAATAAGGACAGTAGGAACGGAAAGATATAAAGAAGTCCGCCGCAAAAAAAAGTAACAATATATTTTGTACATAGATAAGAGAACATAGGAATCTCTTTGCTTATAAATAGTTTAAAGCCATCTGATTTATCAGCGTTATAACTTGTACTAAATGGTATAGAAGCGATAATAGGCATTAATAATAAATAAACATCCATTTCATCATCACGAAAGCCAATCCATTTATACGATGTTGTTAAAAGTTCGTTTGGTATGACACCTACATATTGTAAGACGTAGTAATAGTGATAAATGAAAATAAGAACGAACATACTACATAAGAAACCTACGGAAACACGATTTAAAAAAGCTTGCTTTATATTTAAACTTAGTGCACGCATCATGATTGGAATAGCCCCCACTACTTTAATGAATGTATCTATGTTCTATATTACTATTAATTGTAAATATTTTCTTGTTTTTTCATTTAATAATTGAAAAAAGTATATATACATCAATT
>NZ_JBALQK010000105.1:13023-25385 GCF_036965845.1 Bacillus sp. JJ1127
CTGCCACATGCAAGGGTGAAAACAAAGAGAGAATGTAAGTGTAGGTTATGTTTTATTCTGCATAGCAGCAACTTATATGTTGAAAAATTAAAATGGATTTATATTTCTAAAATATGGTTGACAATATAGGATTACATTTGTAATCTTATATTGTAGATTACAAATGTAATACAAGAGGTGGAACATACTATGACAAATAAATTACCTAAAATATCTGAAGCTGAATTAGAAATTATGAAAGTTCTTTGGTCAAAATCTCCCCAAACAGCAAATGAGATCATTGAGGAGCTGGAGACAACAATGGATTGGAAACCAAAGACCATTCGAACACTTATTAATCGACTGGTTCAAAAGGAAGCGGTTTCTTATCATCAAGACAAAGGACGTATGTATGCCTATTATCCGTTAGTATCACAAGATAATTACTTGCAAGTAGAAACAAAATCTTTACTTAAGCGTTTCTGCGGTGCAGCATTCAAACCATTACTTGTGAATTTCTTAAAAGAAGAAAAACTATCTTCAGAAGATATTAATGAGCTGAAACGTATTTTGGATGAAAAGACAGAAGAGAACGAGAGGAAAGGTAGATCATGAAGATAGATATGGTTGTAGATATCTATCTTCCCCGCTTGTTTGATTGGTTGATAGAAACATCGCTTATGGCGAGTGTATTAGTTGGCATCATCTTATGTGTCAAAGTTGTACTTAGAAATAAGTTAACTCCTAGGTGGCAATATATGCTGTGGATGATACTGATTGTAAGGCTTCTCCTGCCGTGGTCACCGGATAGCTCTTATAGCATTTATTCGCTTCTTTCATATAGCTCTGGCGTTTCTGAGATTTTTCAAAAGACTCCTTCTCCTGCAACGTCACAAGAAGCTGTACAGGAAAATAAAAATATAGCAAATACGACAGTAAGTACAAAAGAGGATCATTCAGTACATGCCGCGAAAGAGAGTGAACAAACATACGAGAATAAAAAAGAAAAAGATACTACATTTTCAGTTTATAAAATTGCTATGTATATTTGGCTGTTAGGAGCTAGTATATTAGCGATTGGGACTTTTATTATGAACGGACGGTTACACAATTACATAAAAAAACAACCTAATATTACAGATGAAAAAATCGTTAGGATATTTGAGAACTGTCGGAAGTCGATGGACATTAAGCAGCAAATTCCATTACGGTTAGCTGGAAAAATTCCAAGTCCAACTGTCTTTGGCTTTTTTCGCCCAAGAGTACTATTGTCAAATAAACATATGAAAGTACTTAATGAGAAGCAACTTCAGTATATTTTCTATCATGAATTGGCACATATTAAACGAAGGGATGTCGCGGTGAATTGGCTGATGTACGGTTTACTTATCTTAAATTGGTTTAATCCAATTCTTTGGTATGCCTATTCATGTATGCGAGAAGATCAAGAACTAGCCTGTGATGCATTTGCGCTTACCTTTATAGATTCAGAGGAACAAATCGCATATGGACATACAATTATTACTCTTTTAGAACATTATTCAAGTTATTATCAAGCGCCGAGTCTAGCTAATTTAAGTAGAAATAAACGTACGCTAAAAAGGAGAATTCTGATGATCAAGAAATTCAAAAAGAAATCATATCGCCTGTCTGCACTTGGAGTAATTGCGATCGTTGCTGTCGCGTCTGTTTCTTTACTAAATGCACGTACAACGGAAGGAGAGGAAAGGAAGAAGGGACAAGCGATAGAAAAAAAGGAACAATCGAAGGATACGGTTCAAAAGGCTGTAGAAACAATACAGGGTACACCGGAAAATGCGAGAAAAGAGTGGGGCATGTCAGAAGAGTCATATCAAAAGGATACGGATTTTTTATACTTTGCTGAAAAATGTTTAACAAAAGAGGAATTTGAACAGTACGTACAACTGTTCAAGGAAACTCGTGCGATTCAGAAAAAAGCAATGGTTAAGAGAAGTGTATCCGAGAATTATAAAGGGGATACAGAATGGTTTAATAAGGAACGTTTAAGTCAAGCTGATCTTGAAAGGCTAGAAGAGCTTGATAGGAAATCAAAGCCATTTGAAGATAGAGTGGCTGAATCTTTAAAGTTTACTGTAGAGGAAGCGCAGCAGCATGTAGACTTCCAAATTAAAAAGCCAGCTTATACAATTGAAGGTTATACGCTAAAGACAGAACATGTTAGTTCTTTCCTTAAAAGAAAGCCCGAATTAATTATCGAATCAGAATATGTAAAGGGAAAAGCTAGTTATATAATTTATCAATCGCAAGTTTTTGGAGAAAGTAAAGATCCATTCCACCATTTATTTGTTGTAGAAGAAAATATTGAACAGTATGAGTTAGAAGGGAACCAAGTATTCTATGCTACCCATAATTCAGATAGTAATTTACAAGGTATGAAGATAATTGTTCCTGCAAAAGGAAAGAATAGTGCTTATCAAATAGTAATCACAAATCATGGTGTCGATACACCAGGGGAAGCAGTGTTTGATAAAAACGTAAATAAGGCAGAATTAGAGAAAATAATGCTCTCAATGTTGAAATGAAAAAAGGTGTTCCAAAGATTTAAATCTTCGGAACACCTTTTTATTTTAAGAATACGATGGTGAGTATTTATAATAGTTTTGCAAGAAGTAGAAGCTTAAATGATGTAAAATAGTATAATTATGAAAGAAATACAACCTCTTGCTATATAATGATTGGAAATAGGTAGAGCTACCTTTTCCTTTCACTGTTTTTTCTGATACACTATGACAGTATTATGTTGATGGACTGGAAAATTTTATAATGGGAATAACTAAAAAGAGAACTTGTATAGAATGGAAGACTGTGGTAATATCAAATATGTACCAATTGACTATATTATCCAATTGGTCATTTTTGGAGGTGAAGATGTGGCGGTAGATCGAAAACGTTCTATTATTGAAGCTGCAACAAAGTCTTTTTCGGCATTTGGCTATAAGGCGACGACAATGGATCAAGTTGCAAAATTAGCGAATGTAGGAAAAGGAACAATTTATACTTTTTTCAAAAATAAAGAAGAATTATTCGGAGAAATTATTTCTAATTTAATTACAGAAATGAAGCAAGTTGCAAAAGAAGCAATTCGTTCAGATGTTTCATTTTTTGAAAATGTACATAGAGCATTATACAGCATCTTAGAATTTAGAAAAGAACATCAGCTTATGATTAAACTCATTCAAGAAGAGCGAGATATGGGAACGAAAGAAGTACAAGAAGTTATGCAACAAGTAGATGTTGAAATTGTATCTTTTATTCAATCCTATTTGGAAAGCGCAATTGCAAAAGGTGAGATTAGTAAATGCGACCCAGAAATCACAGCATTTATTATGCTGCGACTATATGTATCACTTATTTTCGATTGGGAAAAAAATCATGAACCATTAGAAAAAGAAAGAATTGCAGAATTATTTGAACTTTATTTACTGAAAGGATTGTCAAACTAAGATAATCCTTTTTATATTTATGGACTTTCTCCTTAGACATGTTTAAAAATAAAAATTGAGCGAATCTATTGTATAGAGAGAATAAAGAGGTTTAACTTTGATATAGAAAAATAAGAGCCTTACTACACTTCATATGCAGCAAGACTTTTTAAAATTGCTTAAATGTAATCTGATTATGCTTGCCTTCAAAAATAGAGAATAAAGACGTTTAATTATAAAATATTTAATAAATCCTCTTACTCTATAAGCAACACTATACCGTCTTTATATTCAAATAAATAATCATCTGCTTTTTCTAATAGAACAGGTAAATACTGATTTACCATTTCAGCAATCCCTAAATTATTGGGGTTCATTATCCAATCAATGTGTTTCCAATCGAGAATACCTTCTCTTGTTTTTTTCATAGATTCATTACCTAATGTTTCATCTACTTCAAATAAGTACACATATAATCCATCTTTTTTTCTATCACTTGTATCCCATGTAATGACACCTTTTGAGTAATACTGATTTACTTTGAAGCCTGTTTCTTCAAACACTTCACGAATTGCACCCTCATCAGCAGTTTCACCTACTTCATTTTTACCGCCAACACCGTTCCACACCCCCATGATAGGCGGCTTTTCACGATTCAGCATTAAGATTCTATCATTACTTTTTAAAAAACATACATTATATTTAAACACTTAATCAGCCCCATACTTAAATTAATTCTTTATTCATCTAAGTATACAATACTGTCTAAAATTTAAATATGCCGAGTACCATTAGGAGAGAATTTATCATTCATGGATTTATGGACAGAAATGAGAATATTTACAGTGTGAATTCTAGGGAAGAGTGGACGAAGTGGGAGGATGTATAAGTTTTGAAAACCCCTGTTTTTTAGTAACAGGGGCTCTTTTAGTTATAGTAGGTCATGGAAGTTCACATAATGTACAAAAAATAACCATTTACACTATGGTAATATTAGTAATGTAATCATATTAATTAACGGAGATGAGACAAGATGACGACATATTTTATAGTTATGTTAATTATTATCGGTGTTCTTAAAATAATAGTGACGAGTCTTCCAAGTCCTGTTGTGAGATCGCTTGCCAGCAAATTTGAATTGCATCCAAAACTTAGTGATGCGGCTGTTACTGTAACCATCGACGGAAAACAAATGGAAGGTGAAGATAAAGCTCAAATCATCGATCAATTTAACCAAGCGATATTTCTAGAGAAATATTATTTTCCTCCACAGACCAGTGGGACTCCAGTAGTTATTAGTACGAAGAAAGGAAAAAACGATGTTCGTTTTTCTGTGTACAGTTACGACGATCACGTTGATGTAATCAAACAATACAAGAAAAAAGTAATCGGGTATAGTCTGCGTTCCAAAGACCTTCAAAACCGTTCTATGTTAGTAACTGGGGACTTAGCCTAAAAGGATTGGTACTGTCTGCTAATGCAGGATAAATATTGCTAAGTTAATATTTAAGTAAGTTTACTAATTTACTTCTGCTCCAAATAAAAAAGAGGATTTCTAAAATAGAGGCTACTGAAGAAGCGCCTACTTTGAGCAAATCACAGAATTTTTATTAATATACAGAAAAGAAAAAGAAGATCACATCACCTATATATAGTAGGGGATTATCTTCTTTTTCTTTTTTAAGTGCTTTTTATCATAATATATTAAATCCATTTTAATTTTTCGACATCTACATCTCTGCTATGCAGAATACAAAGTACCCTACACTCGTTTGCTCATTCTGTTTTTACTTCGCATGTGGCAGAAACAGGCTCTGACCGCTTCTATGCATGGCCAGATGCTCTCTCCCACTTAAAAAGAGGGGTTTTATGTCGGTTTTTTAATTGATGTATATATAGATAACGAAAGGCTATTTTTTACTTTAAAATTAACGAGAAACTATATCTCTATTCATAAACCACTTATTTTAGAATAATACTCTGTTCCAATCGTTCCTTCTGACGAAGATGATGTGCAAAATGCATATAAATGAGTTGAAACCACTCCGCTGCATTTAAATAACCAAATCCAGGATGCTCTACTTTACGGTTGCTTGGAATAGAAGCAATCGTTCGTTCAACTTCCTTCATTTGCTTAATCAGTTGTAGCAATTCTTGTTTAACACCTTCTTTATTCGCTTGGTTTTCAGGTGTGTATCCTGGACGATCAGGTACTTTTATTTGTATAGGAGGAAAAGCCTCCAGTGCATATACTTTTTCACCCATTTCTGTCTTTTGACCATCTACAGTTGTAGAATCAGTTGCACACTTTGCGATGGCATGTAATTGCATATGTGCAGAAGCAAGTAAATGATTATACATTTGCCCGAGGGACCATTCTCCTTCAGAAGGTTTGCTTCTAAATTGTTCAAGAGTGTATTTTTCTAGTTCGTTAATGTAAGACGTTGCTAAGCTTTCAAATTTCTCTAAAGCGACAGTAGTGTTCATAGTATTAGCTCCTTTTTCTATATAAGATTTCGTTCTTAATGATTACTATACATGATTGATGTTGACACCATTATGTCAGCAGTGAAAGAAAAAATTAAAGTTGCAGCATTTTTCTTGCCTCATCTCGAATTCTCTTAGAAAGAATAGTTGGTTCTAGCACGTTTACTTGACTTCCCCAGCTTAGCACCCACGGGAATACTTCATCTATATTTCTCGATTTCAAAACGACATGAAAACCATCATCTTTATGCTCATATGAATCTATAAAAAAGTAGCGAGATTCAATAATTTTGTGTGCAATATAGGATGGAAATAATAAATGAATGATAATGGTTCGATTATTTTCAGGTTGATAGTCTGGTAAATAAAAGTTCTCCGGTTTCGTAAAGAACGTGTGCTGTTGTTGTAAGTTGTCCATGCGGTCCAAACGGAAATGGCGTATTTGTTTTCGAAGTAGACAATGAGCAACAATGTACCAAATCCCTGAAATATTGACTAAACCATAAGGATTTACCGTACGTTTATTTTGTTCACTTTGATTCGGTTTACGATAAGAAAAAGAAACACATTGTTGTTTCTGAATAGCTTCTTGTAAGAGAAGAAGCTGTTTCTCCAGTTGTTCTTGAGCAAATCTTTGATGAGAGAAAGTACCGGAGAGGAAACGAAAAGTTCCTCTTAACTCCTTGACCTTCTTTTGCTGTTCAGAAGGGAGGATTGCTTCTAATTTCTCTTTAGCAGATTTTGCATGTATAGAAAAAGCTGAGTTGAGATTTTGTTCGACATAATCACTTCCTAATAGAAGCGTTACCGCTTCTTCTGGTTTGAATTGAATGGGCGGCAAGAAATAACCATCCATTAAAGAATAGCCTTGCCCAGGCATCGAAAAGATTGGGACACCTGATTCACTGAGTGCTTGCATGTCTCTATATATTGTTCTTTTACACGTTTCAAATTTTTCAGCTAAGCTTTGAGCTGTGACGGTTTGTTTCCTCTGTAATTCAATGAGAATAGAAAGTAAACGATCTGTTCGATTCATGAAATATCATCCTTCATATGTAATAAATATCCTTATTGTGAAGTTCTAAATAGGAGTCAAATCTTCCTGCAAATAACAGACTTTTCCCTATGTATAATATCAATATAGTAAAATCATCCGAACTCGTATTGCAGTTTCCAATAATATACTATATAATCAACCTAAGAAAACGTTTTCATACAAAGGGGGAGAATTTCGTGTCAACGATCGAGGACGTGGCGAAATTAGCGGGGTTATCAAGAACAACGGTTTCTCGGGTGATTAACAACCATCCGTATGTATCTGACGATAAGAAAAAGAGGGTTCAATTAGCAATGAAGCATTTAGGCTTCGTTCCTAATTCTGCGGCAAGAAGACTTCGTAAACAAAAAGCAGAAACAATTGCGGTGCTTGTTCCAAGGATCACAAATCCTTTTTTTAGTAGATTTATTGAAGCAATTGAGATTGCTGCTTCTGAACATAAATATAAACTGATTATTTGCCAAACAAGATACTTACCGGAAAAAGAGATGGAATACTTACAACTGTTATCAACAAAACAAGTTGATGGTATTATTCTATGTTCACTTGAGAATCCATGGGAGAAAGTAGAGCCATACTTACAACACGGTCCAATCGTGTTATGTAATGAATATATTGAGGAAGCAAACATTCCAACGGTTAAATTTGATCATGCACAAGGGGCTTACATAGCTGCGAAGCATGTACTAGAACAAGGTTATCGTAATCTTATTTTTTGCCGTGGAAATGAAACGAAAATAGTGAGCCAACAGAGAAAAATGGGCTTTTTACGTGCAATCACTGAGAAGAGCAAACAAGTAGAAGCGATTGATTTTCTTGAAAACGCTTTCTCGTGGGAAGATGGAAAAAGAATATTCCATGAAGTATTAAAGGACAAAAAAAATCCTACCGCTATTTTGGCAGGAGGAGATGAAGTCGCAGCTGGAATTATCGCAGAAGCGAAACGCCATAGCTGGAGTATTCCTGATGATTTAGCTGTAGTTGGCTTTGATAACCAAATTTTATCACAAATTACAGAGCCTGGTATTACAACAATTGAACAGCCAATTGGTGAAATGGCTCGAAAAGTTGTTGATTTAATGATGGATAAAATCCATACGAAAAATTATCGTAAAAAAGAATTGTATGAGTTTGAACTGGAGCTCTTGGTGAAAGGTTCAACGATGAAAAATGCGATGTTACTAGCCTAGTAGACGATGTCTGCTAGGTTTTTCTTATGTTTACAAACTACTATTCTTCGTGAACGCAATCGTCACATTTATTATGGTACGCTTCGTGCTGTTCATCAATTTCCTTTCCGCAATGTGCACAAGTTTTCGTTGGTAAATTTCTGAAAAATTCCATTGGTTGATCAATCATGTAAATCCCTCCATTTCCATTTCTTACTAACATTGTATTAGTACAAAAAATAAAAGTCAATAACTGTTTTATAACAAATTTAAAAATAATGAAAAAGTTTAAGAAATGGATTATAGTTAAGAATGTAAGTAAAAATCCTTCTCAGTGAAGTGAGAATACTGCATTTCTAGTGGTTTAGAAAGGATGGATACATATGAAAATGACTGTTGTTGGCTTTTGGGGCGGCTTTCCAGAAGTAGGAGAAGCAACGTCGGGGTATTTGTTTGAACACGATGGTTTTCGTTTACTTGTTGACTGTGGCAGCGGTGTACTAGCACAGCTGCAAAAATATATAACACCATCTGATATAGATGCAGTTCTGTTGTCACACTATCATCACGACCATGTTGCGGATATTGGAGTATTGCAATATGCGAGGTTAATTACGAGTGCGACGAAAGGACAATTACCAGAACTACCGATTTATGGACATGCATTTGATGTGCAAGGGTTCTCGACCTTAACACATGCACCGCATACGAAAGGGATTGTATACAATCCGGAAGAAACATTACAGATTGGGCCGTTCTCTATTTCATTTTTGAAGACAGTACATCCTGTTATATGCTATGCGATGCGTATTACGGCGGGTGATGAAGTGATCGTATATAGTGCTGATTCCAGCTACATTCCTGAATTCATTCCATTTACAAAAGATGCGGATTTATTTATTTGTGAATGTAATATGTATGCACATCAGGAAGCTGCAAAAGCAGGGCATATGAATAGTACAGAAGTGGCAGACATTGCAAAGAATGCAAATGTAAAGGAATTACTGTTAACGCATCTTCCGCATGCAGGAAACACATCTGATTTAGTAGAAGAAGCAAAACAAATTTTTGACGGCCGTATTACGCTTGCGCATAGCGGTTACGTTTGGAATTCATGAGGTGAAACGATGTTATTTATTGATAATAAAGGAATTACAGATCCTACAATTAACTTAGCAATTGAAGAATACTGTGTGAAAAATTTAGATATTAACGAAACATATTTATTGTTCTATATTAATGAACCTTCCATTATCATTGGGAAAAACCAAAACACAGTAGAAGAAATTAATGCTGATTATGTGAAAGAAAAAGGCATTCATGTTGTACGACGTTTATCAGGCGGAGGCGCTGTATATCATGATTTAGGGAACTTAAACTTCAGCTTTATTACGAAAGATGATGGAGATAGTTTTCATAACTTTAAAAAATTCACCGAGCCTGTTACAAAAGCGCTTGGAAAATTAGGTGTAAATGCAGAGCTTAGCGGCCGCAATGATATTTTAGCGGAAGGTAGAAAAATCTCAGGTAATGCGCAGTTTTCAACGAAGGGCCGCATGTTTAGTCACGGTACATTATTGTTTGATTCTGAAATTGATCACGTTGTATCAGCACTTAAAGTAAAAATGGATAAGATTCAATCAAAAGGAATTAAATCAATCCGTAGCCGCGTGGCAAACATTACGGAATTTTTAAACGAAAAGATGACAACAGAAGAGTTTAAACAACTTCTTCTTGCGACGATTTTTGAAGGTGAAGCAGAAATTCCAACATACGAGCTAACAGAAGCAGATTGGAAAGAGATTTATAAAATTTCTGAAGAACGCTACCGTAATTGGGACTGGAACTACGGGAAGTCACCGAAGTTTAATTTACAACATTCACACCGTTTCCCAGTTGGACAAGTTGATGTTCGTTTAGAGGTAACAAAAGGAACTGTGACTGAGTGTAAAGTATACGGTGATTTCTTCGGTGTGGAAGATGTTCATGACATTGAAGAACGCTTAACAGGAGTACAGTTTGACAAAGAAGCGTTTGCTACAGCTCTAGAAGATGTGGATGTAAAACGTTACTTTGGTAATATAACAACAGAAGATTTCTTAGCGTTATTCTTTTAAATGGTAAAAACAGTCATATTGTATGTATGACTGTTTTTTATTTTGTTACAAGAAAACGCATAAAAACAATGTGTATAACTTCAAATTAAAAAATGAATGAATGCTCATTTACCCCGCTTTAACGGGCAGTAATACCCCTGCATCAAAATTTAGTCAAAAATAAAGAAAGTGGGTGAAGGGTAAACTGCCCGTAAAAGCCCGATTGGTTCGACTAATAACCCGTGGAGAGCTAAGGCTCTCTCACGGATTAAAGTCTCACTTTACATGCAATTAATTAAATGTTACTTGCCACTTTAATTTTCTTTTAATATAATGTATTTAGAATTTTTAAATTTTCTAAATTTTATAAAGGTGGGGTTTGTGTGAATCTCGTTCAATCTTTGGCTGAAACAGCAAAAAAGAAAGGGGAGAAACCGGCTTATATATTTATGGATCAGTCGGTTTCGTATGACCAATTAAACAAAATGGTCACTAGGTTTTCTGGTAATTTAGCAAAAATGGGCATTGGAAAAGGGGATAATGTTGCATTAATTGTAGGGAATTCACCACATTTTTTAGTTGGGTTATATGGGACAATGAAAACAGGAGCAACAGTCATTCCTATTAATCCGATATACACAGCAGACGAAATGCATTACATTTTACAAAATGGAGATGTAAAAACAATCATCACACTCGACATCCTTCTACCGATTATACAATCTCTTACAACAAGAATTCCTTCTCTTGAACATATCATCATATGTGAAACCTCATCAGATTTTAATCATACAGAAACTGAAAAAATGAAAACGTTTACTAGTCTTATAGGAACCGGTGACCTATCTTATGAAGGCCCTGAGCTATATGAAGAAGATGTGGCTGTTATTTTATATACTTCAGGCACAACAGGGCATCCAAAAGGCGCTATGTTAACACATAAAAACTTATATAGTAATGCTGGAGATGTCGCGTCATATTTACAATATACTGCGGATGATCGCGTTGTTGCGGCACTTCCAATGTTCCATGTATTTTGTTTAACAGTTGCAGTGAATGCGCCCATTATTAACGGTGCGACGATTTTAATGTTACCAAAGTTTAGTCCAAAAGAAGTATTTCGTATTTGTCGTACATATGGGCCAACAATATTTGCCGGAGTACCAACGATGTATAATTATTTATATTTATATGAAGAGGCAACTCCAGAGGATGTTCAGACACTTCGATTATGCATTTCTGGCGGGGCTTCTATGCCTGTTGCTCTTTTGAAAAACTTTGAAAATCGATTTGGTGTTATTGTCTCAGAAGGGTATGGATTATCAGAAGCTTCACCAGTTACTTGCTTTAATCCGTTAGATCGTCCGCGGAAACCAGGTTCGATTGGAACGAATATTTTGCATGTTGAAAACAAAATTGTTAATGAGCTTGGAGAAGAAGTTCCTGTAGGTGAAGTAGGCGAATTAATTGTTCGTGGGCCAAATGTAATGAAAGGATATTACAATGCACCGGAAGACACAGCGGCAGTGCTTCGTGATGGATGGCTGTATACAGGTGATTTAGCGAAGATGGATGAAGAAGGTTATTTCTACATTGTTGATCGTAAAAAAGACATCGTCCTTGTAGGTGGTTATAACGTATATCCTCGTGAAGTGGAAGAAGTATTATATCAACATGAGGCGGTTGCAGAAGTTGTTGTTATTGGTGTTCCTGATGAAAACTTAGGAGAAGCAGTGCGGGCCTATGTTGTTCAAAAACATGAAGCGGTAACAGAAGAAGAGCTAATGCGCTATTGTTCTTTACACCTTGCAAAATATAAAGTACCGAAGAGCATAGAGTTTTTAACAGAATTGCCGAAGAATACAACAGGTAAATTATTGAGAAGGGCTTTGAAGGAGAAGGCAATGCAGGTGTAGTGAAAGAAGTAAGCTTTAATTCCTGATCTATATATACATCAATTAAAAAAACGACATAAACCCCATCTTTTTAGGTGGGAGGGAGGATCTGGCCATGGATAGAAGCGGTCAGGGCCTGTTTCTGCCACATGCGAAGTAAAACCAGAAAGAGCATGCGAGTGTAGGTTACTTTGTATTTTGCATAGCAGGGATTT
>NZ_JBALQK010000105.1:25445-25786 GCF_036965845.1 Bacillus sp. JJ1127
AAAATGGATTTATATAATCACTGTAGTTCTTTTGTAAGACTCATTGAAGATATAAAAATAGCGACTCTTTCACGGATATTCCATGAAAGGGTCGCTATTTTGGTTGAAAATTATACATAACTTTAACTTTTGACAGGTATTAGACTGTATGAACTTGCCCTAGTGTATGTGTACTCAGCCAGTGATGATTCGAGTTATATCACTGGTTAAATAATCCATGTCAATGTGGGGATGAGAACAAGCAGTTAAAGACATCAGAATGATCATATTTATAATATATCGAATTGTTTTTACAGAAAAAAAGCTCCATAACTGGAGCTTCCAAGTATTGCAACAAATAA
>NZ_JBALQK010000106.1:0-12401 GCF_036965845.1 Bacillus sp. JJ1127
TAGCTTGATGGTGATGGGGCTGATCCCCTATTTGGTAAATAAATTAGAATCTAATAATAGAAAAATTTTTACCTATTCGTATATAAGAATTGCCCTTTTTGATTACCGATAACAAAGATTATGGTAACTAAATTTTATAAGAATAACCCCTTACCATTTCAAAGGTAAGGATTTATTCTACTGCTGTTGTTTAGCATAAATGAAGTTATTTCTTTCGTTTTATTTTAGAAACTCCAAATCCAATAGCAACACCAATCATTATACCAAGAGCAAGATTATTAATAAGTAGCCCAAAAGTTGTCCCAAAACACATTCCTATAGATAGATATTCTAATTCCCGTTTTTGCATCACTTTGTTTATTTGTATTCAAGAAGATATATTTCCTTTCTGCAGAATTATGAATTGTAAGTTTACATGACTTATTTATAGTAGGGTAAAGATGAATAACAAATCATTAATTTAACCATATAATAAGATTTTATTTATTTTGTTCATCTATGCTAGTTTATAAGGATTTTTGATCAAATGCTATTTAAAATCTACAGTTACAAAAAAATCTGGGATTGAGGAGTTTAAAGACTTATTGATCTAAATCTAAACTTCTTTCGTTATATCATACTTTAACAATTGTCGATGGTCATAAAATTTTTCAAAAATAACACCCATTAAATAGAAAAATAATAAACCAAAACAAATGTGAATGAGTGTAAATTTAACTCCAAATGAAGCAAATTCATATACAATAACCGGTAATTTTGCAGTTGTCCAAACTCCTAAAAAAAATACAATGTACCGTATGCTTGCTCCTTTTTTTAATAAAAGTGCCGCAATTGGAAAAGCTACGTAAAGGGGGCCAGCTGCAATTCCTCCTAATAATAGGGAAAATAAGGTGCCATAAATGCCAGATTTTTTCCCCATATATCTAATTAGCGTTTCTTTCTCCACCCATTTGTCAAGCAAACCTACGAATACTAAGACAGGAGGGAGTAGAAGCAGCATATCTAAAATGCTTTTTCCTGTTAATTGAAATGCCTTCCATCCCACCGTTTGGTTTATAAGAGTTAGGATAATGAGAACAGATAATAAAATGAAAAAGAAATGATACTTTCTTAATTCATTCATACCATCACCACCCAAATAATATATGAAAATATGAGAGACATTACTACTGCAGATGCATTGCGAGAATAAGCAAAACTTCGTCCAAATATTTTTTGTTCCATAGGTAAAGTTGAGATTCCTACTGACATTAATGTAGACATTAATGCAGCTACTTGAGGAAGACCAGCACCATTTTGGACTAATGTATGTCCAAGAGGAAATACAACAAAGCTTGGAAGTAGTGCAACAGAGCCAATTAATGTCGAATAAACAATACCTATCAATCCAGATTTTTCTCCAATGATTGAAGAAATGAGTGATGGCGTTAATATAGATAGTGACAGTCCAACGAAAAGCATAATTGATAACATGTCAGGTATAATATTACGAAACATTTTCCATGACTTTAATAGAGCGTCTTTTGTTTTATTTCGATCCTTTATAAAAGAAATACTGATAAGAATAATAGCGATAGCGTAAAGAATAACACCATTAATCATGATCAGACTCCTTCCATTCTTTATATTTGTTTAAGAAAAATGATAAATTCTTAATTTTTTCTTCAATATCTATTTGAAAATCTTCTAATTTTCTTTTTCCAACTGTAGTAATTTTGTACATCTTTATCGGCTTATCTTGATCAGTTGTATCCAAATAAGATTCAACAGCACCTTCTTTCTCTAATTTTTTTAGTGTGCGATATATGATGGCACTATCAATTGGATTGATAGGAAGCTCTTCTTCACATTTCTGCAGAAGTTTCCCTCCATAGCAATCTCCCTCTGTTAAAAACAGCAAAAGAAATGCACCTGTATGTCTCCCTGTATGTTTCATAAAATATACAACCTCCTAATTTAAATGTGAAAATTTTTTCGTTAACATAACATTAAAGTTAATACTGTTAATAACATTATACTGTCATTAACAGTAATGTGTTACTGACAGTATAAAATCAATATAATCTCATGTCAATTCTAAAATATACAACATGTTTTTTTATCTTTGTGATAACATGAATTCAATTGCAAATATTACCGGAAAATTGATAAAGTCAACAGAAATGAATGCGATGTCTTCTAGGGGGCTTGCCGCATGCCCGCCAAGCTAACATTTTAAAGTGACCCCATAACGAAAATTTCATCTTTTCATAGGTGTCCATGGGAATTTAGTTCATTTTTTTCGTTTTGGGGAACAATTAATTTCTTAAGTTGATGGATGTGGGGCGATATCCCTTAAAGTATTATTTCTTTATAGTATACATATTTTGGTATGTACATTGTACACAGTTTGGACACATGATTTACATATGTGTGTGCTATATTTCAGGCTAAAGCTGTTTACTCTTGTTCTTTGTATTTTCTGCGTAATAATACTAGAACGAAATTTATATAGCGTACAGTGGAAAAATAATTTGTTATCCAATACATGTTACTGTGGGGAAAGGATTGAATTGTATGAAGTCCATACTAGAAGCATCTACACATACGCATTTTCCTCCTTTCGAATGGAATTACGGTCAAAGAAAACCAGAACTCCTTAAAGAGGAATGTTTACATTATATATTTGAAGAAATTGTAGATCGTTATGAAAGCAGGATAGCTGTTATTTGTGACGATAGGAAGATAACGTATAGAGAGCTAGAAGTAGAGTCGAATAAATTAGCCAGATATTTACGATTGAAAGGAATTAAACGCGGCAGCCGCGTAGCGATTCTTTTAGATCGCTCTATAGAAACTTATATTGCGATGCTGGGTATTATGAAAGCGGGAGCTGCGTATGTACCGCTAGATCCGAGTTATCCAGAAGACCGGGTGCAATATATTGTACAAGACTGCGGCATTGCAGCAGTTATTATGACTGCGGAAATTGCTGCTCGGTTTCATGTAGAATGCTTAGCTGTTCTATTAGATCAAGAAGCGACATTGATTGCAGATCAAGATGGTGAACGCTTATGTAAAGAAGAAGTGCAAGTACAATATGATGATTTGTCTTATATTATTTACACTTCAGGCACGACAGGGCGTCCAAAAGGTGTGTTAATTGAGCATCATACTGCAGCTCATGTTGTGAGAGCTTCACAAACTTTTTATCAAGTTATGCCAGAAGATCGAGTGTACCAAGGATTTACCACTGCATTTGATGCATCTGTTGAGGAAATTTGGATGGCATTTTCAAACGGTGCAGCGCTTGTAGTTGGTACGCGTAAGTTACAGCAAAGTGGAATGGAGTTACCGAAGAGGTTGACAGAGCTTGGTGTAACAGTTCTTTCTTGTGTACCAACATTGCTTACGATGTGGGAAGAAGATATTCCAACACTGCGTTTGTTAATTGTTGGAGGAGAAGAGTGTCCAAGTCATATTGTGCAGCGCTGGTGTCGACCTGGAAGGCGTATGATGAATACGTACGGTCCAACAGAGGCAACAGTAATTGCTACTTATGCAGAATGCGATCCGAACAAACCAGTGACAATTGGAAAACCTCTTCCTAACTATAGCGTTTATATTTTAGATGAACAGATGCATTCCGTTCCTATTGGAGAATCCGGTGAATTATATATTGGAGGTGCCGGATTAGCTCGTGGTTACGTGAACCGAGAAGATTTAACAAAAGAAAAGTTCGTTGATAATCCATTTTGTAAAACACCTTTTGATTCAACGCGTTTATACCGGACAGGAGACTTAGTTCGTTTTAACAAGCAAGGAGATATTGAATTTTTAGGAAGAATTGATAGTCAGGTGAAAATTCGTGGATATCGCGTTGAGCTTAGCGAAATCGAAGCAGTTATCATGGCTGTTCCTCATGTGCGGGGTGCTGTTGTGAATGTACATGAACAAGCACCTGGACTACAAGTATTAGTTGCTTATCTTGTATTGGATGAAGGAGAGACGCCAAATATGTCGGTTATACACAATCGTCTTAAAGAACGGCTTCCGGCATATATGGTACCTTCTTACATTGAGGTGCTTGATGAGCTTCCGACTCTTATAAGCGGAAAGGTTGATCGTAAGAGTTTACCGGCACCAACAGGGCAGCAGCGTTTTCAGAAAGAATATACAGAGCCTAAAAACGAAATGGAAGAAATAATCGCCAAGGCATGGCAAGAAGTTTTCCAGCAAGATAATATTTCTGTTACGGAACATTTCTTTGATGATTTAGGCGGGCATTCCTTATTCGCTGCACTCGTTGTATCAAAACTTCGGGAACATCGCATGATGACAGGTATGGCTGTTTCAGATGTGTATGCACATCCAACAATTGAGCAGCTTGCTGATTTTATACAATCACAATCTAGACCTGAAATAAAGCAACCAGACCGTAAAGAATTACCGCCTGTATCAGACGGTGTATATAAGAAAAATGGGTTTTTGCAGGGAATTAGTATATATGCCCTTACACTTTTAGCATCGTTGCCTTTTGTACTTGTGTATTTACATTTATCTAATAGTCCGTGGGGAGATGAGCAAATTTTCTTAGCTGTAGTTTCTATGTTTGCTATTTATTGCCCGGCTATGATTATTATTTCCATTGTGGCAAAGTGGCTCTTAATTGGTCGTTTTAAAGAGGGAGAGTATCCACTTTGGGGAAGTTATTACTTTCGTTGGTGGCTTGTGCGCCGAATTCAAGCACTTGCACCGGTTAGCTTCTTAACAGGAACACCGTTTTTAAATTGGTATTATCGTCTGATGGGAGCAAAAATCGGAAAAGATTGTTACATTGGCACGCAGCACTTGCATTCGTTTGACTTAATTGAAATCGGAAATGAAAGTAGTATTGGATTAGACGCACAGCTGCTTGGTTACACAGTTGAAGGGAATACACTAAAAATCGGCAAAATTTCAGTGGGAAACAACTGTTATATCGGATCAAATGCTGTTATTTCTCCTAATACAACTGTCCAAGATCACTCGCAATTAGGAGAGCAATCGATGCTTCCTTCTAATATGGTTATACCAACTAATGAGCGTTGGAGCGGCTCTCCTGCAAGGCAAACAAATGTAAAAGATGATCATGTAGAAGCGATGGCAGCTTTTTCAGCAAAACAAAACAGATTGCATCGTTTTGGACTTGGTGTATTGTATATAGTTGGAATCATTATGCTTATGTTAGTTCCGAGTATGAGTTTTTTACCAGCTATTTTTCTAATACGAGGCTTATTTCCATATATGGGAGCTTGGGAGTTGCTTTTAGCACCTATATTTTCGCTTATTGCTGTAGTTACGTTATGTTTTGTAATCGTCTTGCTAAAACGGGTTATACTAGGCCGAGTAAAAGAAGGACAATATTCGTTGCATAGTACATTTTATGTACGAAAATGGTTTGTAGATAAGCTACTCATGATGAGCTTAGCATTCAATAATTCACTGTATGCGACAATTTATGCAGCGCCATTTCTACGTCTACTCGGTGCGAAAATGGGGAAAATGGTTGAAGTTTCTACCGTTACGAATATTGCCCCAGATTTACTAATCGCGGGTGAAGGAAGCTTTATTGCTGATGCTGTTTCTATTGGTACACCAAAAGTATTTCGTAATCAAATTCATATTGCGAAAACAAAGATTGGAAGCCGTACGTTTATTGGAAATAGCGCTCATATTGAAGGAGGAAAAACAATCGGAAATGGTTGTTTAATTGGAGTTATGTCTGTTCCTCCGGAGGAAAAAGAGATTTCTAATGATACATCATGGTTAGGTTCACCATCTATGTTTTTACCAAACCGAGACATTAATACTAATTTTTCGGAAGAGGAAACATATCATCCAACAAGAAGTCTTTATATAAAACGACTTATGATTGAATTTTGTCGCGTTACGCTTCCAGGTGCTTTTGCTATTTGGATTAGTGGCTTTTTAGTGTTTAGCCTCTGGGAGGAAACTCGCTATTTTTCTGCCCTCGAGATCATTGCATTGTTTCCATTGTTAACAATAGGATCGGGTTTACTAGCATCAGGACTAGTTGTTCTTATTAAAAGACTTCTCATTGGTCGTTACGAGCAGACGGCGAAGCCGCTATGGAGCACATTTGTATGGCGTAGTGAATTAGTGACAGCTTTATATGAAAATGTGACTGTTCCTTACTTGTTAAATTTATTTTTAGGGACACCGTTTGCACGGTATATTCTGAGCTGGTTTGGCGTGAAAATGGGAGAAAGAGTATTCTTGGATTCTACACACATATCAGAGTTTGATTTAGTGCATATTGGAGATGGTGCTGCCATTAACTTGAACAGTACGCTGCAGACGCATTTATTTGAGGATCGTGTTATGAAAATGTCCAATCTTGTTATTGGTAATAGCTGTTCAATCGGAAATGGTTCTGTTATTTTATATGATACGGTTATGAATCCGGGATCATCACTTGGAAACCTTTCGCTTGTTATGAAAGGAGAAACCTTACCTGCTTATACACATTGGGAAGGAGCACCTGCTAACTATTGTTATGCCACAGAGAGACAAAGTAAGGAAGTTGGGTGATTTCATATGCTAGAAATATATGCAGTGCATATGGAGAAAGAGACGTTCATCAATTGGGAACATCTTCTTCCCTATATAAGTGAAGAAAGACGTGCAAGAATCTCGCTTCGAAAAACGTATGAAGATATCATGAGAGAAATAGTATGTGATGCACTAGTGCATCACATTGTATATAAAAAATATGGTATGAAAAATAGACTTGAGTGGGGCCGTACTTTATATGGAAAGCCCTATATTCATAATCTGTCTTCATTTCAATTTAGTTTATCTCATGCAGGTGAATGGGTTGTATGCGCAGTGGATACGCAGCCTGTTGGAATAGATATAGAATGTGTGCGGGCAGTGGATTTTCAAGCAATGCAGTATTTGTTTTCATCACAAGAGCAAAAATGGTGGAAGAAAATACCGGAAGACAAACAATTAGAGACTTTTTATCACATTTGGACTGGAAAGGAAAGTTATATAAAAGCGATTGGAACAGGTGTATCTAAAAACTTGTCTTCTTTTACAGTTTCCCTTTCAGAGGGGAGAGTATACGATGAACAATGGGAGGGAATTTGGTTTATAAAACAAATTCCCTTCCACCAAGAGTATATTCTCTCAGTATGTACAAGAGGAAAGGATTTTTCTAAGAACGTTCAATATACTACTATGAAACATTTAATCGAGGAAAGACTTTATCGTTCTAGTTATTAATGAAGAGTTTTTTCATCTCGATCTAGCGGGTGGTAAGTTCCATCAGTGGGAGATGAAAAAATTCTTCACTGACGGAAGTTTCACTTTATGACAATCATAGTGGAAAATGCAGAAGAACTGTTCTAGTTTTGGTTGTTTTATCTTAAAAAACATAGTGTTAATAAGGACTTTCAACTGTAGCTATCTCTTGTACAAAATACGTGCAAGAAATAGAAAAGTTAATTATACTAGTGCTACATTTCATTTTTTATGAAAGAGGGATTCAGATGAATATGAGTAAGAAAATTTTCACATTAATGTTAGCTTTCACTCTGTTTGCCTTACCAACATTTGCACAGGCAAAAACCTATAGTGGCGGTAAATCGTCAGTTTCATCCCATTCTAGTAGCGGAGGATTCAGCACGAAAGGGTCGACTTCTGGTAGTCATCGTTCTTCAGATGGGACATATCATTCTGGCTATAAATCTTCGTCATCAAATGTGCAATCGAAGAAACCAGCTTCTGTAGATCGTACACCACAGTCACAGCCAGCTCCTAAGAAATCTAGCTTTTGGGGCCATGCGGCATCATTTGGGGCAGGAGCTTTACTAGGTAGTATGCTACATCCATTTGGAAATCATGGAGTTGGTGGAGTAGGCGGAAGCTTTTTTTCTAGTGGTTTGTTAATAGATATTGTCATCCTTTTAGGAATTGTTTGGGTTCTGCGACGTATTTTCGCAAGACGTTAAGAAGGAGAGAGAACGATGAAGATTTTCTTTATTGAACAGGATGTAGTTGATGCGGTTTGTGTACATGCAGCAGCTATCCACGCGTATCGTCCGGAGCAAATTGATGTTGATTTGCAGTTTCATCCGAATAAAGGATTTGGCGCCAGTGCTCGTTTGCCGTATCGAACTGTAGAGTTTGGTGAACAGGAATTAATTGATGCAATTGCATTTTACCTACGTGAATATCACAATTTTATTCCGGAGAGTTTGCGCATTGACTTACAATTTCATGAGCAAACAGGATTTGCAGCGGATATAGAGGTAGCATAAAGAAGAAAACAATTTAAAATAGAAGAAAACCGATTCTTATGTATTTAAAGAATCGGTTTTTTGATTTTTATTCGGTTTCTTAATTCAGTAGCATGTAGCTTATTAAAATAGTAAATTCATTTCTTTAAGAACTATAGAAACAACTTTATTATTCGTGAACACGTTCTGAGGTCATATATCTGTTGAAAAAGCTGATTTTTTGGGGGCTTCTTGTACCTTTTGGGTACTAAGCACAAAACTTACGATTGCTGCAACGCTACAAACATATGGAAGTAAAGAATATCCCCAATTAGATATGACATAACCTCCAATCATTGAGCCCATGGTGATACCAATATACAGAGCTGTATTATTCCATGCCATCACAATTCCTCGTTCTTTTGGATATTCCACCGCTAATCGTGCTTGGTATGATGTAAATCCTGCATACCCAACCAAAGCCCATATAAAAAGAAAGAAATAAACCCAATCACCAGAGGAGAAGAATATTCCTAAACAAATGAGTGTTAGAATTAAGGAAATTAGCGTAGCCTTCGAAATTTTTCTTTCTCCAAATTTATCTGTTAATTGTCCACTTGTAAGGCTTCCTAAAACAGCACCGACACCATAAAAAGTAACAGCTAATGCGATTTCTGATGATGAGAATCTATTTTCGGAGTAAAGAGCTGCACCTAAATAAACATAAAGGGTATACATTGAGATCGCCCAAATGGTAGTAACACTTACAGAGCCAAGTATTCTTAGCAGATTTCCTTCTAATAGGTTTCTTGTTAAATCACTTTTAAGAGTGGATTCCCATGTTTTGAAATTCACTACCGCCAATATTGCTCCTATGATCGCCATTACAACAAATACTGATCGCCAACCAAGAAAATACTCTAATAACGTACCGAATGGCGCTCCTGCCCAAAGAGCCGTTAAGTGTCCTGAGACAACAATCGAAAGCCATGTTCCTCTTCGATTTGGTGGCGCAATATCTCCAATGATTGCGTATATCATAGGAGTGATTGAAGCAACGGACAAACCAGCTAAAATACGGCTAACAATTAGCCATAAAAATGAAGGAGCAAAAGCAGTTAGTGCGTTAGAAATAGCAAACATCAATAAACCAAATGTAATAAATGTTCTTCGTCCTTTTTTATCTGAAAGCCATCCAAATAAAGGAGCTGAAAAAGCATATGTAACCGCAAAAACAGTTACCATCCATCCAGTCGTCGTTGGACTAACTGTATATGCTTTAGAAATGAATGGTAACAATGGAGATACCACAAACAAGTCAGTCCCCATTAGAAACAAAGTCATCCAACCAATGCTTAAACTTACCCTCCCTTGCAACTCCAAACACCCCCCCATATAAAATTATTTTCACATGTATATTCTCTAGGGGGCATAAAAAGGACTTCATGTAAGTGAAAGGGTAGTTTTGATTATAAATAATCTCTTAGAGTCCCATTTTCGATACAGGAGAGAGGAATCTTTTTCTCTACACCTTCTTTCATATTACGTAAAACAATGGTTTCCGTAGAGATTTCGGTTTCACCAATAATAAGTACGTAAGGAATCTTTTCTTTATTTGCGTAATTAAGAGCTCGTTTCAGCTTGCGGCCAGCAAGTTCAAGTTCAATTTTAAGAGTATGATTCGAACGTAATTGCTGGGCGATTTGTAAACACTTCGTTTCCGTTCCAATTGGAATAATGAAAATATCAGCAGAATTAGAATTTGTTTCTTTTTGCACAAGCGCAGTGTAAATAACATCTAGACCAAAGGAAATACCTACTGTTGGATAAGGTGTATTATCATTACGAAAGGCTCCAATTATATTATCATAACGTCCGCCACTACCAATACTTGAAGAAATACTGCCATCTGTTAAGAAAATTTCATAAATTGTACCCGTATACATTGTAAGACCTCGCGCTAAGAATGGATTGAAACTAGTATTGTTTTTGATGCCAAGTGCGAGTAAATATTGTTGTAATTGCTTGAGTTCATTGATACCCTCTGTAACAAGTGAATTTGAGAACATTTCTTTAAATTCATTCAGGTCTAGCGTCAGGCAAGACTCAATCGTATTACAAATAATTTCTATCATTTCTTTTACGATTCCGCGACTTTGTAAGTCTTTTCGTATACCGTCAATTCCAATCTTTTCAATTTTATCTAATGATAAAATGACATCATTTGTTAAGGCATCTGGAATTTCAATTGATTTCAGAATACCTGTTAATAACTTACGATTATTATATTGAATCGTAACATCTAAGTTTAAAGTTTGAAAAAGATCAAAAGCCATGCCCATTAATTCAGCTTCAGCGATAACAGATTCTACCCCAACTATATCAACGTCACATTGGATAAACTCGCGGAACCTACCTTGTTTAATTGGACCGTCACGGAATACTTTGCCAATTTCATATCGTTTAAAGGGAAGGCGAATATCCGGATTCATTGCTACAACTTTTGCAAAGGGAATTGTTAAATCATAACGAAGTGCGAGTTCGCGGTTTCCTTGGTCACGTAGTGTATACATTTCTTTTAAAATCTCGGAACCACCGCCATATTTGTAAGCCATAAGTTCATACATATTTAGTGTAGGCGTTTCAAGTGGTTTACAGCCATAGCGCTCAAAAGTCTCTTCACAAGCTCGTTTAATTGTATTTCGCAATATTTGTTCTGACGGTAAATAATCTTTTGTTCCTTTTACATTTCTTATATCCATTTGAATCACTCCTTTTTAAATTAAAAAAAGCTATGCAGGTATAAAAATACCCACATAGCTTTATAGATGCTTCGTGGGTCAACAGGAAAAGCCCTGTACCCACGAAGAAAAAATTCTTCGGATACACGGCGTTATGTATGATGATGAAGTTGGAAAGAAGTATTAAAATAAAACATATGCAATCTCTCCTTGAGTTTTTTTAAAATTATAACAAATGTTTTTTTGAATATCAATATTTTTATAATGTAATTGTAGCAGTAGTAGCTCTTGTTACTTCAATTAAATCTTTGCCGGATATAAAAATTTGTAATCCTCTTTTACCAGCACTAATACTGATTGGATTAAGATTAGCTGCTGATTCATCAATATATAATGGATAGTTCTTTTTCGCGCCTAGCGGCGAGACACCACCGCGAATGTAACCTGTAAGCCCTAGTATTTCTTTCATGTGAACCATTTCAACTTTTTTATTTTGACTTGCGGATGCTAATGCTTTTAAATTCAATTCTTTATGGGCAGGAACACACGCCATAATAACACCTGTCTTATCGCCTCGAAGGACCAGTGTTTTAAAAACTTGTTCTAATTGCAGATCAACCTGCTCTGCGACATGCTTAGCATTTAAATTTTCTTCATCCCATTCGTATTCATGGACGGAGTACTTAGTTTTATGCTTATCAAGTAGACGACAAGCGTTTGTTTTGCTACTCATATAGTACACTTCCTTATATGTATTTCGTCTTATTTAGTATACAAAATTTTATAGCATAAGACAGGGGAAATGCAAAAATACAAGAATATGTAACATATAATGTAAAAGAAGAGAGGGAGAAAGATGTGGAAAACAGCAGATCTTTGTGATGTTTTTGAAAATGAGGTACAAGTATGTCAGCAAGCGTTTCAGTCATACGGCAAGAAGGAGCAATTTTATGGGAAAATTGCAACAGTTAAAGTGAAAGATGATAATGTATTAGTGAAAGAAGCGTTGCAATCGTTGCCGGAAGGAACTGTATTAGTAGTTGATGGAGAGGGTTCTACGAATTGTGCGTTACTTGGAGATAATTTGGCAAACATTGCAGAAGAACGAAATTTAGCAGGGGTTATTATATATGGATGTGTTCGTGATTCTAAGGAACTGCGGAACATTAATATTGGTATATTGGCATTAGGAACAATGCCAAAGAGAAGTAGAAAAGAGGGAAAAGGAGAGGCAGAAATCCCTTTACAATTTGGAGCAATTGAGTGGATTCCTAATCAATATGTGTATGCGGATGAAGATGGTGTTATTGTATGTGAAAAACGTATTCACGATAACCTGTAGTGGGCGCATAGTATATATACATCAATTAAAAAACGACATAAAATCCCTCTTTTT
>NZ_JBALQK010000106.1:12538-24178 GCF_036965845.1 Bacillus sp. JJ1127
AGTATTATTAGAAAATAAATCCAATAAAACATAGACAAAATTCTATGTCAATAGTAAAATGATACAGAAATTTATTGTCTGATGAATGTATAGGTATGTCGTTTATACGATAACTTTAATAAGGGAATTGGTGAAAATGAAATGGGTTCGCTGTGAAAAGTGAATGTTATCACAATAATACATTCATAAGCTACATGATCTTTCCTATACAAATAAAACAGTCACCTATGTAGATAGGAAATGTACTCACGGTAGGTGCTATTACATGCTCTTGAAGGGCCTTTTTTAAGCAAGGGAGGAATAACCGAGGATGGCAATGATGAAAAAATGGCTGCTTACGTCGATAATGGCAGTTGCATTAGTATTTGTTTCATTTGCAAATACAGTACATATTACGTTTGCTGAAGGAAAAACAGCAACACTTGCGATTATTGGGGAATCGCAAAAAGGAGTTATTTTGTGTCCGAAAGAAGTGTCAATTGAAGACGGAGAAACGGCCTATAGTTTGTTACAAAAAGCCATGGGGGATAAAGTAATAGTTGAAAATACAAAATACGGCATTTATGTAAAAGGTATGGACGGTTTAATGGGCGGCGACACAAGCGGCTGGACATATGATGTAAATAATAAAGCAGCAATGGTAGGGGCAGATAGTTATAAATTAGACTCTGGAGATGTTGTAGCATTTCGTTTTGTTGCAGATTGGAACAATATGAGTCAAGAAACATTACAACAAGTGCTTGATAGAATTGGAACTTGTAAGAGTAACCAAGATGAGCAAAATCCAGATGAACAAAAGTCGGACGAGCAAAATCCAGGTGAACAAAAGCCAGATGAACAAAAACAAGATACGACTCAGCCGAAAGAGCCAATCACAAATGAATTGCTCGTGAAACAATTAGATCAAGCGATCGCTAAAACATCACAAAAGATGATGAATGAAGGAATCGATAGCGACTGGACAGCAATTGCGCTTGCTCGTTCAGGACAAAATGTACCAATAGAAATGAAGGTTGGTTATCTGCAGTCATTAACACAAAAGGTAGAAAAGCAGATGAACCGTTTGACTCCTACGGATTTAGCGAGAACGGTTTTAGCTGTCACAGCAGTAAATGGGAATCCAAGAAATGTAGCCGGACAGAATTTAATCCAAAAATTGTATCAATCTGAAAAACTAAATTCTGTTACTGGCTATACATTTGCTTTAATTGCGCTTGATACAAAGAAATATGAAGTGCCAGCTGAAGCAAAATGGAATCGTGCAGCTTTAGTACAAGAGATTGTAAATGCACAGCATACAGATGGTGGCTGGACTTACAATGTTGAAAGCAGTAAGGAAGATGCTAGTAGTGTTGATGTAACAGGAATGGTTTTATCAGCATTAACACCTTATCAGAAACAACCAGAAGTTAAACAAGCTGTTGAAAAAGCCGTACAATATTTATCAAGTAAACAATTAAACAATGGTGGATTTGAAGCTGACGGTCAAGAGAATGCCAATAGCGCTGCACAAGCAGTTATGGGATTATCGATGATAGGAAGTGACCCAACTGGTGATGCGTTTACGAAAAATGATGTAAACGCGGTTCAAAATCTACTATCATACCAGCTGGAAAGTGGTGAATTTAAATGGTTGCCAAATGATACAGAGGGTAATAGTATGGCTACTGAACAAGCCCTTTTAGCATTACTTCAATATAAAGAGTTTGTACATGGTAATGGCTCTATATATGATTGGTCGAATGATACAATCGGAACTGAAATTGATAAGAAACCAATTGTAGAACCAGAGATACCAGCAGTAGAAAAAGAAAAAGTTACAGAAGAACCACAACAACAAACAAAAGACGAGGTATCAGATGTTGTTGTAAAAGAAAAAACAGTAAATAATGAAAAAACTGCAAAAAATCGTCAATTACCAAAAACAGGATCATCAGCTGGTGATGTTGCTGTGCCAGTCGGAATGGGTGTATTATGCATCGCTTCGGCATATGCTTTATGGAGACGAAAAGCAGCTTAACAAAAATTAGGAGCAATGATTTGCTCCTAATTTTATTAGGAAAGGTGAGAACAGTATGAATATGATGAAATGGTTCATTTCATTTGTCCTTTCACTTGGATTGCTTGTAGGATGTAACCAAAGTGAAGTGAAACCAGAACAAAAAGCGACTTCTAAACAAACGGAGCAAAAAGAGGCAGCAAAACAAAAAGAACAGAAAGATGAGAATAAACAAGAAGAGTCGAAAAAACCAGAGGAACAAAAACAACCGGAAGAACAAAAACAAACAGAGGAACAACTAAAAGATAATCAAGAGCAAAAACCTCAAGAAAAAGCTGAGGTAAAACAAGAAGAGAAAAAAGAGCAAGAACCAGCCTCTGAGCCAAAACAATTAGAACAACCAAAAGTAAAAGAAAAAAAAGCTGAACAAAAGCAATCGGAACAGCCAGCAGTAAAAGAAGATACGAAAGTAGTCAATCAGCCGAAAGAAACGCCAAAACAGGAACAATCAGTACCACAGCCAGTAGTTCCTAAACCTGAGCCTAAATCAATTCCAACGCCACAAGCTAAGCAAGTTACTATTTCTGTACGTGGAGATCAGGGATATCTATTAGATGCAAAAAAAGTCGATATTCAAGATGGGGCTACAGTTTTTGAAGTATTAAAAAATACAGGACTGGAGATTGATTCAACTGGATCTGGAAACAGTAAATATGTAAAAGGAATTAACGATTTATATGAATTTGATAAAGGGTCAACTAGCGGATGGAAATACCGTGTAAATGGTACTTTTCCAAATCGCAGTGCTGGTGCGGTAACAGTGAATCCGGGAGATAAAATCGAATGGGTATATGTGCTAAATTAGGAAAGGATCTTTGGTAAAGGGTTATGAAAATTATCTTTTCTTCTTTACATCCTTTTGTGAATTTCTTCTATTATATTGGGGTGATGATACTATGTATGCTGTGTCTTCATCCTCTTTTTTTAGTTGGTGCGATTATTATGATGGTGTTGTTAAACATCATGCAAGGAAATAGCGAAAAAATCAAAAAAATGTTACCAAGCATGTTTGTTTTCTTTGTAATGATTATTGTGTTAAATCCGTTATTAACGCACAGGGGAGCAACCACATTATTTCGTTTAGGTGATAATCGAATTACATTAGAAGCATGTATGTATGGGTTAGTAATGGGACTATCGTTACTTGCTATTATGTTTACTTTTACTTCCTACAATGATATTATTTTGAGTCATAAATTTTTGTATTTATTTTCACGGATTTCACCAAAAGTTGCGCTGTTAACAATGATTACCGTGCGTTTTGTTCCTTTATTTATTCGGCGTTTAAGACAAATTACTCTCGTTCAAAAAACGAAAGGTGTTCAATTAGATTCCGGTTCAATAATCGAGAGAATCAAAAATGGAATGAAACTTTTACAAGTACTCCTTGTTTGTTCCTTGGAAGATGCATTACAAACGGCAGATTCTATGCAAGCACGCGGGTTTGGTGTGACAAAGCGCAGCACGTATATTCGCTATCGAATGGGAAGACAAGATTGGTATGTAATTACGTATTTAGTGATTGTATTACTAAGCTGTCTTGCATTCAATTTTTGCGGGGCTGGTACGTTATCAATCTATCCAAGAGTAGAATCGATTGTATTTCAGCAGTATGATGGCATACTATTTGTTCTATTTATAATGTTTATTAGTTTACCAATTATAATGGAGGGGAGGGAATGGATATGGTGGCGCATGCAGAAATAAAGAATTTATCATTTACATATAATGATGAAAGTGTACAAGCTTTAACTCATATTTCTCTATCTGTTTCACAAGGTGAGTTTATTGTACTAGCAGGTCAATCAGGATGTGGTAAGACAACACTTTTGAAACATTTAAAAAAAGAGTTACTCCCAATTGGGAAACGTACAGGTAATGTGTATTATGATGGAGTTTCCCTGCAAGAGATACCAGATTTATTGTCAGCGCAAGAAGTCGGAATGGTGTTTCAAAATCCAGAAAATCAACTCGTTATGGATACTGTGATTCAAGAGCTGGCGTTTTCTTTAGAAAATGTTGGACTGGCATCACATGTTATTCAAAAAAGAATCGCTGAGCTCATTAGTTTTTTAGGTTTTCAAGATTTACTCCATCAATCTGTTCATACCCTATCCGGCGGACAAAAACAACTGGTTAATTTAGCGGCAGTCTTGGTTTTACAACCGAAGCTACTATTGCTTGATGAACCAACAGCACAGCTTGATCCGATTGCTGCCAAGGATTTTTTAGGGCTGCTGAAACGAATTAATGAAGAACTTGGAATTACAATTATCATGAGTGAACATCGTTTAGATGAGGTCATTCCACTTGCAACGCGAGTTGTGTTTATGAATGCTGGGGAAATTATTTATGATGGAATCCCGCAACATGTTATATCGAAAATGTGGGAATTAGAAGAATTTCGACCATTTATCCCTCAAATTCCAAGATTGTTTTTAGAATGGAATGTAGAAACAATTCCTTTTACAGTCCGTGAGGCACAAACACGTCTTCGTTCAGAGGTATCTATAGAGCATGAAGTGCCAGGTATATCGCGAGCTGAAACAAAAAAAGTAATGTTAGAAGCAGAACATATATCATTTCAATATGAAAAGAACAGTCCGTTTATTTTACAGGATTTAACGTTATCGATTGAACAAGGGAAATGGACGGCGCTTGTTGGAAAAAATGGTGCTGGAAAATCGACACTTTTAGCGATTTTAGCGGGCTTACAAAAAGCTAGAAGAGGAAAAGTACGATGGAACGGAAATTTGATTCATAAAATCGATTCAAAAGAACGATTTAAAAGAATCGGATATGTATCGCAACATCCATACTATCATTTTACATGTGATACAGTGTGGGAAGAAGTTTTTGAACGAGCGAATGAGTTATATGGTGGAAAAGCAAATCAAGTGACAAAAGATATGTTGCAGCGATTTTGGCTGTATTCCATCCGTGATCGTCATCCGCATGATTGCAGCGGGGGAGAGCAACAGCTAATCGCACTATGTACGGTTTTATTGTCGAAACCGAGTTTATTGTTATTAGACGAACCGACAAAAGGATTAGATCCAGGGAAAAAAGAAAGATTAGGTCAATTGTTTCAAGAGTTGCAAAAAGAAGGAACAACCATCGTAATGGCAACTCATGACATTGAATTTGCAGCAAAATATGTGGATCATTGTATGATGTTATTTGATGGAAAGATTATTATGAATGATGCGCCGAAGGAATTCTTTAGTGATAATTTCTTTTATACAACATCTATTAATCGTTTCATTCGCAAGCAATTACCTTATGCATTAACGTGGGAGGATGTGTACGAAGCGTGTCCAAACGATACTTTGCTTTTATAATATGTATTTTTATTATTGTAATAAGTACACTCCTTTTTACTTCTCTTGTAATAGATGGACATTATATTTGGTGCAGTTTACTTTTATTAGTTATTATCATGTTACCTTTTTATATACGGTTTGAGAAGAAAGCTTTTGTTTCACGTGAAATTGTTATGGTGGCTATTTTAGCAGCGATAGCAGCAGTTAGTCGTGTTCCCTTTTCCATTATGCCAAGTGTACAACCAACTTCTTTTGTCATTATTGTCTCTGCGATTGTGTTTGGAAGTGAAACAGGATTTATGATTGGGGCAACAGCAGCGATTGTATCCAATATCTTTTTAGGGCAAGGACCTTGGACACCGTGGCAAATGTTTGCTTGGGGAATGATAGGGTTTATGGCTGGTTTACTTCGAAACACATGTATTATGAAAAAGTTGTGGGGAAGAATCATTTACGGTTTTATAGTTGGCTTTATTTTTGGGTGGATTATGAACTTATGGGGACTTCTTGGGTTTATACAAGACGTAACATGGAAGGCATTCCTTTCGTATTATGCTGCAAGCTTTTATTTTGATTTAAGCCATGCGATTTCAAATGTCATCTTTCTTACTTTATTTAGTTCTTCGTGGATTACCATTCTTACGAGATTTAAGAAGAAATATGGCATTTTAGATGATAATAGAGAACGAATATCTGAAAGAAACAAAGCATAATCATATACCGTAGGGTCGCGACTTACATATTCGTTTGCCTCTTTCATGCTTCTTACCAATGGTAAGAAGCATTTTTTATGTATAGCAAAAAAGTGTCAAGAAACTGTTTTAATATATTCTAATTTTTATATGAGATTTTTGTATAATAACAAATGAAAAAGGTTTTCAAAGAGGAGATGTAATATTCATGAGGCTAGTTGTTCCAAAGCAGCACGGTGCATGGGGGATGCTGCTGATTCCATTTTTACTCAGTGCATTACTAGGTAAACCTACTTTGTATCATATCCCACTCTTTCTTGCTTGGTTGTTTATCTACTTAGCAACGTATCCATTTCTAATGTATATAAAGCAGATGCGAAAAAAAGAGTTTCTACATTCAGCAATCATTTATTTTCTTATTGCATGTGCTTTTGGAATCGTATCTTTACTATATGAATGGAAAATTCTTTTCTTTGTAGGTATGATGATCCCTCTCTTTATCGTAAATATGTATTTCGCCCGTCAAAAAAAGGAACGAGCGTTAGTCAATGATATTTGTGCAATACTTGTTTTCTGCATTGGCGGTTTAGTCAGTTATTATTTTTCGATGAAGACAATTGATGGAGCAGCATTGTGGATTGCAGTCGTTTCTTTTCTTTATTTCTTAGGAAGTACATTCTACGTGAAGACGATGATACGAGAAAAGAATAATCCTATTTATCGCTTTGTATCATGGGGATATCACATTGTATTGACCATTGTGTTGTTTGTAGTAAATCCATGGCTTTCCCTTGTTTTTATTCCAAGCTTAGCTCGCGCCATTATATTATATGGTAAAAAAATATCGATTTTAAAAGTAGGGATTTTAGAAATCGTTAATTCAGTATATTTCTTAATTGTGACGGCAATACTATTACAGTATGCCATTTGAGGTACTGCCCATCTAGTAAAGAGATGGGCAGTGTTTATTTCTGTTCTAAAATATGGACAGTATGATCACATTCTTGTAATGCTTGTTCCACAGCTTGGAGAGATTGTTCGATTTGCTTCCGATTATTACTTTTTTCAACTGTTTGTAAGGCATTTTCTAAACAATGTTTCGCTTCTTGTAGTGAATGGAACGAATCTTGAACATATCCGCGGGCATTTTTATTCATTATAAATTCCTCCTTTTGTACATACAATTTTAGTATGAGCATTAGAGGAGAAAATATAACTCCATTGTCGTTAATTTGTATGATTTGACAATGACAACAGAAGTAGCTATAGTAAGATATAAAGTGAATATTTTCTTATCCAGAGAGGTGGAGGGACTGGCCCGATGAAACCCAGCAACCGCGATGCAGGTGCTAATTCCAGCAGAACATATTTGTTCTGGGAGATAAGACGAAGATATCGTACATAACTTCTTCTTATCGAAGAGGTTTTTTTATTGTAAAAAAACCAATTCCGAAAACAACAGAAATAAGAAGAAAGGGGTTGCAATTGTACTGTGACACTTGAAAAATACGTAAAGCTGCGTAATGCAGTGTATGAATATATGATAGAACAAGATAAACCCATATCACTATTAGATATTCAAGAGCATATCGTTTCGCATCATGAAGGAAAATTCACGAAAAAAATGTTACACCAATTTTATTTATCAAGGCTATTAGACGAACTGAAACTGGATGGGAAAATTACTTTAGCTGATGATGAATACTCTTATGCTGAAAAAGGGGTATATTATAAGGCGAGAAGAGGGAGCTAGTCTCTCTTTTTTATGTTATCATTTATTTGAAAATTTAAAATATATGTAGAGTAAAAGACTGCCAAAGCAGCCTGATACAAGGGAATGGTGTTGAGTGTGTAGTGTCAAAAGTTGAATATGCCCTGAAAGAGGCATTTCATTCGGCTAGAAACGAAAAGAGACACCTTCGCCGAGTAGGTGTCAGTTGTTTTGTCAAATAGGCTTGCCACTTGACATGTAATAGAATACCACGTGATGTGAAAGAAAGTCAAAAGGGAATTTAAGGAAGTGAATTGTTATGTATGCTTTTTTATTAACTGAACTGAAAAAATGGATTCCTAAGCACATTATAGATAGGGGATGCGAATATTATGAAGAGGGACATGTAGAGGATGTAGAAATACATGATGGTAAAGTATTTGCGTTTGTAACAGGGAATTACGGGAACTACGAAGTAATCGTTGATCTTGTAGATTTTATGAAAAGTACTTGTGAATGTCCTTATGAGAATTATTGCAAGCATATGGCAGCGGTTGTATACGAAATACAAGGTGCTGGGGAAAGTATGGTTAGAGAGAAGTTGAAAACGTTAGAAAAAGAAGAATTGTTAATAATCATGCAGAGGTTATTAAGGAGTTCTAAAAATGTACAGGTTGTAGAGAAGATGTTGCGAAAAGGTTGGAAAAATATGAATGAAGTAGAAAGGATAATGAGATGTTGTAATCGAGAGGATGAATTGTTTCGTACATATATGGTTTGTTTACTTCAGTTGAAACATTATAGCAAGGTTTTTCAAAAAGTGTATCAAGAACTAAGAGATGATTACTTAGTGAGAGGAATCTGCGAACGGGAAGTTGATGGAATAATTAAGGAAAGTAAAAAGTACAAAATGTATGACTTGCCGAAAGTATTAAGATGGGATTTTTTACGAGACAACCCTCCAGTGATTGAAAGTGTTTGTATGACGTTATTTGCATATAGAAGATTAAATCTTTCATGTGAAGAATGGTCAAATGTAATAAGATGTATAGAAAACAACTGATTGTATTAAGGTTATTATGTACAAAAAGCTAGTATAAAACTAGCTTTTTGTGTGTTTTGGAATTTAGATAAAAAGGAAACATAAACCGATAACTGCACCGGCATAAAGCAAGTTAATCACACAGAATCCCATAATATCGCGCGCACCTAAGCCTGCAATCGCTAAAGCTGGTAATGCCCAAAATGGTTGGATTAGGTTCGTCCAAGCATCACCCCATGCAATAGCCATCGCTGTTTTAGCAGCAGGTACACCAAGTTCTGCTCCAGCTGGAATCATAATAGGAGCTTGTACAGCCCATTGTCCGCCTCCAGATGGAACAAAAATGTTTACAATTCCGGCACTTAAAAATGTGAATAAGGGAAAAGTAGCTTCATTTGAAATATGAATAAAGAAGTTCGAAATAGCTCCTCCAAGTGAAAGTCCATCGCTATTTGTGCCAATCATCATTCCCATAATTCCAGCGTAAAATGGAAATTGCAATAAAATCCCGGAAGCACTTTTCGTTGAGTCTGAAAAGGCACGAATGTATTGGATAGGGGTACGGTGAAAAATAAGACCAGCGATTAACAACATGAAAATAACGATATCGAGTGTAAGATTAAAGCCTTTCGTACTAAAGTAATGAATAATATAGATAATTCCTAGGAGCCCAATGCAAACAGTCATCCAAATACTATTTTCCATTTTCTCAGCAAATGTACGGGCCTCTACTTCTTGAGCAGCCGCTTCTTCATGAAATACACTTGGGTCAACTGTAATTGTATGATCTGCATCAGGATGCATTGCTCTATTAATAAGTGGCATGGTAACTAAGAAGACGATAACAGGGACAATAGCATATGGTGAAAATAATGTTTCTGTGATGGGGATTGCTTCCTTTATACTACCAGCTGTTGTTTTGATTAATGTTTCTCCTCCAGATGCTAAAGTAAGTGGAATGGAGGCAGAAAATCCTGCGTGCCATATGAGAAATCCAGAATAGGAAGAAGCGATTGCAAGGCGATAGTCTAATCCTTTTATGTGCCTGGCAACTTCTTTAGCGTATAAAACAGAAACAACAATGCCGAATCCCCAATTTATGTAGGCACCTAATAAACTAACAATGGAGATCGCAATAATACCTTGTCCGCTTGTTTTCGGTAATTGAGCAGCTTTTGCTAAGCCTTTACGAATAAGCGGAGCATTAGCTAAGGCGGAACCTGTAACAAGTACAAGCGCCATTTGCATTGCGAAGGCTAAGAGACCCCAAATACCATTACCCCAATGAGCAATCATTTCTACTGGTGATTGGTGCGTTGCAAACATTCCAAAGAAGATAACGAAAAT
This sequence comes from Bacillus sp. JJ1127, assembly GCF_036965845.1. Lineage (NCBI taxonomy): Bacteria > Bacillati > Bacillota > Bacilli > Caryophanales > Bacillaceae > Bacillus > Bacillus sp. JJ1127. The sequence continues at coordinate 22,713 of NZ_JBALQK010000106.1, forward strand.
GGTTAACAAGCAGGATAAAATAAAGGGATCTGGTAAAAAGCGTTGTACAAGTGTAACACAACCATTTGTAAAAGAGCGAAACAAATACATCAACCTCCTTGACTATATTTCTTTACAATATTCGTTATCATGTAAGTAATAACCTTTACAAAACAGAAAATTCAGATAATTAAAAAAGAAAATCTTTCACTCGTGTGAAAGATTTTCTAAGTATTTTGCTATATCTACATACATATTTGAATAAGTAGAATGTATATCACTGCTCGGCTGGGCATTTGATGAAAAATGTACAATTACCATATTTGCTTTTGGATCTATATAGAGACATTGCCCATAACTCCCTAGCACTTCAAAGGCACCTTGCTCATTATGAGGAATCCACCATTGATTATGATAAGAAGTAGAGGCTCCATGCTCGATAGCTAGTTCACCTTCTTGTATGCTTTTTATATCTTCTGAAATAGAAGAAGGTAGAATTTGCTTTCCGTTGTATTGACCATTATTTAAAAGCAATTGACCAAACTTAGCCATATCTCTTGCAGTGGCATTTAAGCCAGCGCTTGCTTGTTCGACTTTCGTATCATCAGTCACATAATACGCACTTTCTTCCATGCCGATTTTGGACCAAATTCGTTCACTTACATTTTCAGCTAATGATTTACCAGTTACTTTCTGTATGATCCAGCCAAGTGTTTCGGCAGAACCATTATTATAGGAAAACTCTGCTCCAGGTGATGCAGTTTCTTTTGCTTCTTGTAACATATCATAAATGTTCATTGGGCCATCATAGTTTTTAGAACGAGGAAGAATGTTACTAGCTAAATATAGCTGTGCATCTTGATTTTCTAATCCCCGTTGTATATATCCATGTGTAGGGTATTCTGCGGAAACTTGCATGTCCATTAACTGTTGAATCGTCGCTTTCCCAAATGGAGTGTTCCGTAATTCTGTGACATACGTTTCAGCAAGTTCATTTACATCAATTTGCTTTTCTTCGACTAAAGATTGCACAAGTGCACCAGTAAAGACTTTAGCTAAAGAAGCCATCCCATGCGGCGTATTTTGTTTATAACCATTGAAGTAATGTTCGTAAACGAGTTTTCCGTTATGTATAACAACAAATGCATCGGTTTTATTCTCATCTAATAGTTTCTTTAAAGGAACATTCCGTCCATTTCCTTGTTTAACAGAGAAATCATCTAAATTTTGTAATGCAGTAGGGAATGTTGATACTTGCTCAGGGTTATTTTTTACTTCACTTGTTAATGCCAGTTCGTTCATATGTGTATATGCCCAACGTAAGTAAGGATCTTGCAGCCAATTTTCCTTTGTCACGTTTTCTTTTGACGGAGTTACTTTATTATGTTTAAAAACCGTAAAGCCAAGCCCTGTTACTACAAATAATAGTGTGAGTATGAGCAATAGAAGGGGAGATTTTTTAAAATTCATATAATACCTCCTTGATA
>NZ_JBALQK010000106.1:24203-43045 GCF_036965845.1 Bacillus sp. JJ1127
CTCCTTGATATTTCTACAGTAAGTATACGCTCGTTTTCTTAGAAATACAAAATAAGGGAAGTAAACAGAGGAGTTTACTTCCCTTATTAACATTAAGCTGATAATTTTCCATCCGTATCTTGCTTTTTGAATTTTTGCTTTCTACCATGTAAGCCATAATAAATAAGTAATGTAAATGCAACGATAATGGCAGAAATGAAATACATATTATGATAACTTGATTTTGCAGCTACTATACCTAAAATGAAAGAGCCAAAACCAATACCGCTATCAAAGAATGAAAAATAAGTAGCTGTTGCTGAACCACGTCGGTGATTTGGCGCGGAGGAAACAGCAATTGTTTGGAAACTTGGAATGAGTGTTCCGTAGCCTAAGCCGATTAACATGCCTGCACCGAGGAACCAAAATGATGTTTGTGCTTGGCTTAAGACGAACATCCCTACTGTAAAAATAATAATAGCAGGATAAATCAGTACATTTTCACCAAAACGGTCAAATAACTTTCCTGTAAATGGACGAGAAAGAACAACAACGAGTGCATATAAAATAAAGAAGTAACTCGCAGCTTCTCCTAAACCAAGCTCTTTCGCATAAATAGGAATAAAGGATAAAATACCACTATAAGAAAATGCTAAAACAAAGCCTGTAAGAGCAATTGGAATGGAAGAAGGTTCAATTAAATCTTTCCATTTCATCGGTTCACGTTTTTGTTTATTCATTGGTTTTTCATGTGGAATATTTACGAGTAAGCCTAATAAAAATGCTAATAATGAAAATACAGAACAAACCATAAATAAAGCAGTAAATGAAAAATGTGAAATAATCGTCAAACCTAAAAAAGGACCGATTACCATCGGAAGACTCATAAACACACCATAATAGGCAAGTGCTTCACCACGTCGATGCGGTGGTGCGACATCTGTTACAATCGTACCTGTTGCTGTAGTTGCCATTCCAAATCCAATCCCATGAAGGAAGCGAAGAGCAAGTAATAAAAATAAACTCTGTGTACCGAAATACATGATGGTAGCGGCTAAAAATAGCGAAAGAGAAATAAATAATATTTTCTTTCTTCCTAAATCATCAAGCCATTTCCCTGTAAACGGTCGGCATAAAACAGAAGAAATAAGGAAAACTGTTGCAACTAAACCGATTTCTTCTGGTTTTCCTTTCAGACCATCTATTACATAGACGGGTAAAGTGGTCATAAGCATGTAAAATGTTAAAAATAGAAACAGACTACTAAAACAAGTTCCAAGGAAGTCCTTCGTCCAAAGTTTCTCACTTTGCATCGTCATCCCTCCAATTAATCATCTAGATTTTTAATAATAGTTTGTAAAACTTGAAATGCTAGTTGCAAGTCTTCTTCATTAATAGTATGCAACGTTTTTTCTTCGAAAGTGTCAACTTCTTCTTGCCATACTGGAATCATTTCCAATGCTGTTTCTGATAATGAAATTAGCTTTTCGCGGCGGTCTTTTCCTTCAGTTCGAATAATCCAGCCCACTGTTTCCATACGTGTTAATGTCCGAGTCATTGTTGGTGATTCAACGTTTAAATATTGACATAACTCAGTTTGTGTACAAGGTCCAGTTTGATTGATTCGGAAAATGACAGCCCATTGTGCACTAAATAAACCTGTTGGTGATACACGTTCATTAAATTTTTTCGTAAACTTCCGAGAAGTTTGACTGACAATGTGAAAAAAATGCTGTTTTTCGTCCATTTGTTTAATCCTTTCAAATTAGTTACCTAGCTAACTATATACTTTTTTACTAACATTGTCTAGTAATAGACATGTTGTTTTATGTAAAAATTTTGTATAGATTTCATGTTGAGAACGTATATTCTACATGGTATCCTGAATATAGGTTCAGAATTTTCTTTTTATATAAAGCGGATGGAGGGGACGTGTGATGATTCAGCCTGCAACAATGGAATTTGTTTCGTTGTCAAATGGAGAAACGATTGCATACCAAGAAGTTGGAAGGCAAAATAAAGAAATACTTGTACTCATTCACGGAAATATGACATCTTCACAGCACTGGGATTTAGTGATTGAGAAATTACAAGGCGAATATCATATTTATGCCATTGATTTAAGGGGATTCGGGAAATCGACATACCGTAAGCCGATAGATTCATTACAAGATTTTGCTGATGATGTAAAGCTATTTATAGATAAACTACAATTGAAGAAATTTTCATTGATGGGCTGGTCAATGGGTGGTGGCGTTGCGATGGAATTTACAGCTTGTCATACGGAGGTTGTCGAGAAACTCATTTTGGTAGAATCAGTCGGAATGAAAGGATATCCAATCTTTAAAAAAGATATGAATGGTCAGCCTATCGTGTCCACTTTATTAAAAACAAAAGAAGAAATTGCACAAGACCCTGTTCAAATCGCTCCTGTTTTAGATGCAATCAAAAATATGAACAAGTTATATTATCAAACGGTTTGGAACCTATTGATTTATACACATCATAAACCAGATCCAGAGCGCTATGAAAAATATTTAGATGATATGTTAACGCAGCGTAATTTTGTCGACGTAAACTACGCTTTAACTACATTTAATATTTCAGATGAACATAATGGGGTTGTATCAGGAAACAGACATATTCATCGTCTCCAAGTACCAACACTCGTTGTACAAGGAGATCGTGATTATGTTGTCCCGCAGGTAGTAGGGGAAGAATTAGCAAACCATCTCCCGAACGCTAAGTTAGCCATATTGGAGGATTGTGGGCATTCACCATTTATTGATTGCTTAGATGAATTTACGCAGCATGTAACAAATTGGCTGGAAAATAAATAGAGGTTTCCTAATGGGATAAATGTCACATGATAGTATGTATACAATTTTTCTGTACGCAATGTTTGTAAGTACATGATGTAGAAAATCTTATCCCAAAGTATCATATAATGACTTAAAATCGTGATAGAAAAGGAGTTAGAAAGGTGACTTTCTAACTCCTTTTTATAATGGTATTCACACACTCATCCTTGAAAACAGTTTATAATGAAAATTGGTGAGTTTGAAAAGGGAGAGGGAAGAGGATGTCAACACGATTTACATTTTGGATTATGGTTGGAATTGTTGCGATTTCTGGATTGTCACAAGGAATGCTTCTACCTGCTATCGCAATGATTTTTGAGCAAGAAGGGATTCGATCTAGTTTTAACGGTATTCATGCAACGGCGTTATATATTGGGATTTTATTTATTTCGCCATGGCTTGAAAAACCGATGCAACGCTTTGGAATGAAACCGATTATCGTAATCGGTGGCTTTCTCGTTATTATTTCATTATTCTTTTTTACACAAACATTTTCATTTTGGACATGGTTTATCCTCCGCTTTTTAGTTGGCGTAGGGGACCATATGTTACATGTCGGAACACAAACGTGGATTACAACGACAGCTGACCCTAGTAAAATAGGCAGACAAATATCTATATATGGAGTCTTTTTTGGTATTGGTTTTGCAGTAGGCCCATACTTAGCTAGCACTGTCCAATATGGACTTGCAACACCATTTATTATATCTACGATTCTTTGCTTAATCGGATGGATACTATTACTTCCAACTAAAAATGCTTTTCCAGAGCAAGATGAAACAGGGAAAGAAAGTGAATCATCGTTTTCACGTTATAAACAAGTAGTTGTTCTTGCATGGATTGCACTTATTGGACCTTTAGCATACGGTGTGCTAGAAGCAATGCTAAATAGTAACTTACCGGTATATGCACTTCGTAAAGGATGGGCTGTCTCTGATGTATCCTTCTTATTACCTGCATTTGCAATCGGGGGAATTATCACGCAAATTCCGCTTGGTATATTAAGTGATAAATATGGAAGAGACCGCATTTTAATGTGGACATTCAGCATCAGTACAATTATCTTCTTACTTGCTGCAGCGTTTGATCAATATTATTGGATTGTATTTGGCTGTATGCTCCTAGCTGGGATGGTAATCGGTTCATGTTTCTCATTAGGACTTGGTTTTATGACAGATTTATTGCCAAGACACTTACTGCCAGCCGGGAATATATTGTCTGGAATTGCCTTTAGTATAGGAAGTATTATGGGACCTGTATTAGGAGGTATATTTATAGAGAAAATACAGTATACAAGCTTTTTTATAGCGGTTATGATTATAATGGCAATTATTGCACTTTTATACATCACCTATATGAAAAGCCAATTCGCATCAAGAAAAATAGAAAGTAGGTTAGGGCATGACGAAACAACCTAATAAGAAAAAATTTGAAGTACAAGAGAACGAAACCATTACAGATTGTTTAGCGCGTATGGAAAAAGAGGGGTATGCACCTTCACGCCGTATGGAAGAACCAATCTTTCATGAAGTGAAAAAGGATGGGAAAACAGTAGTAGAGCCGTGCGGAAGAAAAATTGTTTTTGAAGGAAAATTGAAATGAGAAGAGAGGTCTTATATGAACTGTATCCTATGAAATGGACAGTTTAATAAAAAGACCATTACGAATTAAGTACTTAAAAGATGGATTCGGTTTGACCGGTGCCATCTTTTTTAGTATCCAATGTACATTAATTGGACCATTTCGCTTAATAGTTCTCTCTGTAAACATTTCCACAATTTTCTATGTTAAAATCAAGGTTGGAGGTATTTCATATGGAAGAATTGCAAGGGATTTTGGAGAAAAGTAAATATACATATGAAATAATTCAACACGAAAAACCAATACTTTCAAGACAAGATGGCTCGGAATATTTTGGGATTGAAGTTGGGCAAACAGCTCCGACGATGATATTAAAAAGTGATAAAGGTTTTTTTGTTTTAATTGCATCTGGAAGTCGTAACAAAGTTAGTTTTGAGAAAATAGCTGATATTTTAGGTTGTAGTAAAGTGAAATTAGCATCTCCAGAGGAAGTTCAGAAAGTTACAGGATTTCAGGTAGGAAGTGTACGTATGGTAGGTCTTGATTTACCTTGTGTGATAGACAACCGACTTTTCCATTATGATTATATTTATGGGGGTACTGGTCAATCAACATTTACTTTAAAAATTGAACCACAAGCCNNCAAACTTTTTTATAAAAATGAAACTGATGAACTTTTTTTATTAAAAGCCAAGATACTACTTAAAACCCTTAACAACATTATGTTTTTGTTTAATGTCGGACATTGTAAGGGATAAATTATAGAGGATAGATGAGCAGTATAAAATATGCTCTATCTATCCTTTTTTGTACTATAAATGGCCTCAGTTACTACAACAATATTTTTAGCACCTTATTAAACTTAATTTTTTGGGGATTTTTCAAAATAGAAACCTGTCCCATTTGCTTGTGGAACAAACCCTTCTTGAGCTGAACTATTTTCCACCATATCTTGCTCTTCTGCTGTTATAACAGTGGTAACATCTTTCCCTTCTGCTACTGTACTTTCTCTTTGAACTTGTTCCTCTTTAGTAACAAGTTTGTATTGATCTCCATTAGTCTGTGCAACTACCTTTGTACTTTGAAAGTCTTTTGCAAATCCGATTGATAATGCTAAAGCACCTGAAAAAATAATAGATAATACTAATTTTCTTTTCATAAATAAACCTCCTAATATTTTTGGTAAATTGATCCATTTCATTATTGTAAATATAATACCATAAATAACTTGGTTAATCTTGTTCAGCTAAACTGCCCGCTAGTTTAGTAAGAAATAGGGGATATTCAAACTTATCATTTTTATATTTTTTATTAAGTTTAGTAATTTCAATGAATATACTTCAACTATACTAGGGTACAGATATTTTTGAAGGAGAAACCTTTATTAATATGATACGAATAACAGTTGTTGTTGGAATTGCAAACAAGCCTGTTTATTAGGATATTAATTTGTTAGAATATTATCGTGTTAAAGATAGAATTTCATATTGTTAATTATTTATTTATTCAGTGAATAGAAACAATATTGCGGGAGAAAAGATAGTTATTTAGTAGATACTACATTGGATGCAAAATAAATGGGATATGAAAAGGAGTTGAACACCGTGATTTATGATAAAGCAAAGTACCATTATAATGGCGATTTTCCAGAGGATTTGCCAATTGAACAAGCGTATGTACATACTGGTATGTTTCTTGGGTGGATAATTGAAAATAATTTATATAGTAAAGCATTTGAAGAAAAGTCTCAAGATGACATTAATAAGTTTAAGCTTAGACAAATCACTGGTACGCAAATCTATATGAAGTGGGGAGGGGTGTTTGCAGACGATATGTTAAATGATGAGGGCAATCAATTTGCAATGTATTACTTTAATAATGATAATGGTTGGGAATAACTAAATGATTATAGGGATGTTTTTATATTTGAGGGCGAAACACTTTATCATGTACAAGATACTTGGGAAAACTATTTTGAATTAAAAATAGAGGTTGATTATAGCTATTTGAATTGGAAAACAACATACAGAAACGGTAATTCATTGAAAAAATTACTTATGAAGCAGAAACTTACGGTGTTAATGTGAGTGTATTGTGTCCAACTTTTGTAGATACACCTATCTTTCGAAAATCCGTAGCAATTCATATTGACAAAGGTGTCATTATGAAACAATTAAAAATAAATAAGCTATGAAAGAAGTGTCTAAAATATTAATTCAAGACTAGGAGAGGACAATGTTAGCCAACTTAAATGACTACTTAAAAGATTTAATGGTGTATATTCCTGAAGGAGAAATTCGCCTACGAGATTTTCGAAACGAACAAAAATGGATTAGTTCAAACTATAAATTTGGAATGCCGGGTATTAGGAAAAATTTAAAGGAAGTTGTTTGGAATGTTGAGATAAAGCCATTTTATCTTGCTAAATATACGGTGACAGAAGAGCTGTATGCGATTATTATGGGGAAGAAATTTTTAACAATGACTGAGGTTCAAAAACCAGTTGTTAATGTTTCGTGGATAGATGCAGTGAATTTTTGTAATTTACTGTCTGATGCGCTTGGTTATGACAAGTTTTATGATTTTGATAATGAAAGTAAAGCAGTTGTTTGTAATTATAGTACTAATGGTTTTCGTTTACCAACAGATGCTGAATGGCAATATGCATGTAAGGCAAAATCAAAAGGATATCGGTATGGTGAAATTGATGAAATTGCTTGGTATAAAGATAATTCTAACGAACAAGTGCACGAAGTTGGTGAGAAAAAGCCTAATGAATGGGGCTTGTATGATATGGTTGGGAATGTTTGGGAGTGGTGCTGGGACTTATACGACGCAGAGACCTTCGGTACTTACAGAATAATTCGCGGAGGAAGTTGGGCAGAAGAAGAACGTGGATGTGGAGCTACTTGTCGCCGCAAGAGTATGCCTGATTTTTATATAGATGATATCGGATTTAGAATTGCTAGATCAATTATGTGATAATTATAAAATTATGAGTTGATATAATAAATGAAAGAAATACAATATATGAGGTACGTGAATATACAAAAGGCATGAATGAGCAAAGTGATGAAGTTGCAATATATTGGTATTTAAGATTTTAATGCTTTCTTTTTAGTATAAAAGAAGCGCGGCTATATTACGCGAAAAAGAGTGCCTTCAAAAGATGTGAAGGTACTCTTTTTCGTGTAATCAATATTATGAGTAGTTGTCGTGTTAAACTGAAATTTAGATACAAGTAGTACTAGTTATTAATTCGTGCGCAGCTCCTTCAATTCAATATAGATTCTTCTTTCGCCTAAAAATGAATAAATGTTATTTTAACTGGTTGATGTATTTTAAACGCCTCATTAAATAATTTATTTGACGATGTTCTGCCGATGGAACTATGCTTAGCAACAAATGATTTGTGATTTTAGGTAGAAAAATGATGAGATTAAGGAGCTTGAGACTTTATTTGCAGGAAGTATTAGGAGGAACTTAAAGTGAATATTCTACCAAATAAATTAGACCAAGTTCTTAGAGAAGATATTTATAAACGTGAAGATAAGGGAAAAGTGAAAGAGGCCTTAACTAACCTAGGTATTGAAGTATCTGATACATTCAGTGAATTTTATCATCGATATGCCGGGCCTTTTTGGGAAGGGCATGTTCCCTATGAGTTGCTAGATATTATAGATGAAGAGAACAATATTGAATCAAACACAATTGTCGCTCGAAATGAGCATGGATTTCCGAAAAAACATCTAGTTTTGAGTGAGATGTCAGCAAATGCTGTATTAGTGCTTGATAGTATAACGGATAAGGTTTACTCGGTTCATTTTGAAGGTGGAGATGAGCTGCTTTTAAATGGAACGTTAAAGGAAACTTGGTCATCGTTTTATGTGTTTTTAAAAGAATATTTTAACTGTTAAAAGAGTGATTTTACTTCTGAAGCTAAACGAAACAGATAAGTTTTTTTAAGAAATATCAATCTCTAAACCATATCTTCAATGATTGTTTCAAAATAAATATAAAGTTTTTATGAAACGTATGTTCGTATATAAATTGATATGATATACTAATAATGTAAATATATTCCGTATTCTTGTATCTGAAATTTCAGATATGTGGGAGAATTGGTATTATTATATGTATATGATCCAACGATGAGTTTATAAAAGAACTAGGGAGGCGTAGAAGATGGCAGTCGGTACATATCAGTTGTTTCAACACCTTAATATGACAGGGACACAAGAGGAATTAGCAATGCGTTACTTGCAGACGAGAGATGAAGAAGTTTTAAAACTTATAGAACAAACGACCATTCGCGAAAATAAGCGAAGTGATTTTGCTTGGCGGTTCATGAATGATTTTAGGAAGACGTATAAGCAAGATCCAGTTTTTTTTCGGTTATTTTATCATTTACTTGAGGATCAACTGTTGAATGTTCTTCTCGTACGTTTTACACATGTGAGTTTTCTAGACATGAAGGTTTATTTTGAAAAAAGTGGCCTTTCATTTGATAGGCTTGTAACATCCGCTTGTAAGTATTTAACGAATCTTTCGCGTTCTGTAAATGAAGCGGATGTTTTTCTTAGACAATTAATTCAGGAAGATCCGAAGTATATAGAAGAACAGCTGCAAGTACTGACAGGTCAACAAAAGCTGCTTTTGCTTCTAGTTATGTTAGATGCAGATTATGAGAGATTTCTTCCTTATCGTTCTTTGTTAGAAGAAGAATTGCAAACACATGCGGTGTTTATATTGAAGCTAAGCGGAGCAGAAGAGAAGATTGAAGCAGCTCAAAGGTACGTTCGAGGCGAATCGGTTAGTAAGGTGTTTGCCGGGGCATCTTTACCTGACTTTACTTGGCAGCAAATCTTTCGTATATATCCGCATTCAGATGTTGCAAGAAGATATATGGAATTGTTAGTGAAAAGCTCTGTTAAAAAATTTATGAATTATGCGATTTCACATGTCAGCCATACTCTTGAACGGTCTGGAAATTACAGGAAAACAAAGGGTTTTGATACACAAGTGTATGAAACAACCAGAAATTTGTGCGAGCAATTCGGTATTTCGGAAGAAAGATTTTTGGCATATCGCCTAACGCAGCATCATTTAGACTTTATTGATTTTGATCGAATATACGAATACAAATTATTGCTACGTATGGTGGAAGAGCAACCGGAATTTGTTAAGCGTACGTTGCAATATTTGAGTCAAAGTCATTACCTTTTTGTATCGCTGCTTTTGGCGGAAAAAGGATACGAGTTAAATAGAAACAAAGTACGTGAAGATTTTTTAAACGTTGTTCTGCAAACAAAGTCATCTGAAATACGTGGTACATATCGTAACTATTTATTAGGAAATTTATCATTTGAAGATATGAAACAAGTGCTTGAAAGTTCAAAGTATAGAAATAATTACTGGAGAATGTCTGTTTTAGAAGTTGCACTTCTTTGGGATATAGAGGAAGCGGCAAAGAGAGAAGCGACTCTTACACTTCAACTCGGGAAAACTTATAACTATAGTTTATATGAACTTCTGCAGCGGTATGCTGATATGAAAAACTCACCGGAACAAATATTGGAGGATCTTCTTTCTTATGGTTTATCGAAAGAGAAGCTCATTACCTATTCTGTTGAACAAGCTTCCGAGCGTAATGAAAAAGGAAGTAGAGCAAGAGAAGTGCTCATTCGTTTGTTTGTAAAAGAACGGACATATGTGACAGAGAAATTTCCTGAGTATTCTGTAGATGAAAGGATTTTTATTTTGGATGAGTTGGCAAAGGATAACGTAGCTCAGACGCGTGATCTTCTCATTCAAAGCCTTGGAGATTCCTCTAAAAGGGTACGTACTGCCGCAGTTGAACTTCTTACAAAAGATGCGGAAGCTGCAGAGGATGTGGCAAAGGAATTGAGTAATAGAAAGAAAGTTGTGCGCGAAAATGTGATGCAAACACTTTTATACTATAAATCTGAAAAATATACACAGCTTGTGCAAGAAGCTTTGCAAGAAAAGAAAAACGCTTCCTTGATGGAGAAGTTTGCTCCGCTGCTTGGCGACGGGAACTTAGAAGGAGCATCAGGAAGTATAGAAGCTCTTTGCACGCGTATTTTAACACCACAAAAAAGGAATGCACTTGTGCAGTGGCTCGGATTTGAACCGCAAATTCGTCTTCGCGATTCCGATACAATTGCAGATGCAATGATTCCTCTTGCATATTTTCAGCAGTATGTATCAGATTCTGTAATTGAGAAAAAAGAAGCGGCGGAAGCAATAGGCGCCGCTCTTAACGAACAAGATATGAAGGAAAATATACAAGCGATATATCAGCTATGGATTTCTCAAGGAGCGGAATCGAAGAAACGCGGTATTCTTTCGTTGTATGGCATTTACAGTGATGATGAAATGGCGATGCAGCTCAAAAAGCAAATTGATGAGTGGGCACTTGGCATGCGCGGAGCTATTGCTGCTGCGGCTGTTCAGGCGTTGGCGTTGTCCTCATCACATCTTGGACTTATGTCTATTCATTCGATGGCATTTAAGTATAAACATAAGCAAGTGCGTAATGCTGCGAAAGAAGCGCTGAGTCTCGCTGCTAAAACGCGTGGTATAACAGAAGAAGAATTAGAAGATCAGCTTGTCCCAGACCTTGGTTTTCATAAACGCGGTGAAAAGACAATTGATTACGGAAGCAGGACGTTTACTGCCTATTTAACTCCTAACTTGAAAATTGAGTTAAAGACGGAAGAAGGAAAACGAATTAAGTCGCTTCCGAAACCAAATGCAAAAGATGATGCGGAAAAAGCAGAAGAGGCTAAGGCGGAGTTAACCTCTATAAAGAAGCAGCTCCGAAGTATGATTACGATGCAAACGCAGCGTCTTGAAACAGCGCTTTCTCTGAATCGCTATTGGTCACAAAATATATGGAAGTCTCTGTTTGTGGAAAATCCAATTATGCAGCAATTTGCTATCTCACTTATTTGGGGTGAGTATAAGGAAGGAAAGTTGCTTGCGATGTTCCGCTATATGGAGGATGGCACGTTCAATACGATTGAAGAAGAAGAGCATGAACTTACGCCAGATACCGTTATTGGCTTAATTCATCCGCTAGAATTGTCTGAAGAGGAACGGGAGTTATGGAAGGAACAGCTAGATGATTATGAGGTTACTCAGCCATTTCCGCAAATTGACCGTGAAGTATTTCAGGTGGAGGAAGATGAGGAAGTTACTGTAGAAAGATTTGCTGGTATTCAAATCAATGGTCGTTCGCTGTTTGGTAAGATGACGAAGTACGGCTGGAGCCGTGGCTCGGTTCAAGATGCTGGTGTGTATTATACATTCTATAAGGAAGATACTCGCACAGGATTAGGTGCGGAGCTTGCGTTTGAAGGTGCACCGGTCGGATATGAAGGTGAGGAAGATGTGTGCGTATTTGAAATTCAATTTTATAAAGCAGGCACAGTGAGCCGCGGTTCATATGACTACGATGAAATTGATCATGAGAAACGCGTTTTACCAAAACAAGTATCGGAACGCTTTTTCAGTGAAATTTTATATGATATAAAACGGGCAACAGAATCGAACCTTGGCCGTGATGAAAACTGGCGCAGCAAGCGATAAGAAAGGAAATGACATATGCAGTCTATTAAACCATTAATGGAAGAATTATATGAAATAGAATTGAATGCTTTAGAAGCGAATGATTCGTTTCCAAAACCACCTAACTGGCGATTGTCACCGCGTGCTGTTCGTACGTTTATTACTGGACAAGAAGAACCGCTTCTTTGGGAAGGAAGAGAAGTAGAAATTAGTCGTAAGTTTTATGGTAATGATGCACTTGTGGAACGAGCGATTGTCACATTAGCAGGAAACCGCGGACTTATGCTAATCGGCGAGCCGGGAACAGCAAAAACGATGCTAAGCGAGCTGCTTTCTGCTGCGATATGCAGAAATAGCCGCAACACTGTGCAAGGAACAGCCGCTACGATGGAAGATACAATTAAGTACTCGTGGAACTATGCGCTTCTTCTTGCGAAAGGACCTGTAAGAGAGGCACTTGTGCCAGGGCCACTTTTCATTGGGATGGAACAAGGAATATTAACTAGATTTGAAGAGTTGACGCGCTGCCCGCAGGAAGTGCAGGATTCGTTAATTAGCGTTTTGAGCGACAAAGTGCTGAATATTCCAGAGTTTGGGGAGCAAGGAATTCTTACGGCAAAGCCTGGGTTCAATATTATTGCGACGGCTAACACGCGCGATCGCGGTGTGAATGAAATGAGTAGTGCATTGAAGCGTCGTTTTAATTTTGAAACGGTGCATCCGATTAAGGATGTAAAGCTTGAAACAAAAATAATAGAGTCACAAGTAACGCGCTTATTAGGAGCATCAGGCATCACACCAGAAGTGGATGAGACGGTTGTTCAGCTGTTGGCGACTGTTTTTCATGAACTTAGGGAAGGTGTAACCGCTGAAGGAAAACGAATTGATCAGCCGTCTTCTGTTATGAGTACTGCAGAAGCAGTATCTGTCTATTATCAAAGTGCAATGGATGCGTACTATTATGGAAGCGGACAAGTGAAAATGGATGCGCTTGTTCGGTATTTATCGGGGACGATTGCGAAAGAAAACAAGGATGATTTAGAAAAGCTGCGCAGTTACTTTACAAGCATCGTCAGGGCGCGAGGTCAAGTAGGAGGAGAGGTATGGAAGTCGTTTTTCGAAGCTCGCAATCAGCTGAAGTAAATGCACTGTTTCAAAGGGCTTACAATTTAAGTAACAATGTCGTATACGTGCCGATTCGCCATCATAGCCCTGCGTGTTCTTTTCATGTACAAAAGATAGTTGAATTATATAAACCGGATGCGCTTCTTATAGAAGGACCGATAGATTGTAATACTCTCATTCCACATATCGTGAGCACAGAGAGTGAGGCTCCGATTTGTATATATTGTAGTTATGATGATAAAACGGATCTGCTTGAAAGAGAAGAGAGTGGAAAGTACCGAGCGTACTATCCCTTTCTCGACTATTCACCGGAACTTGTCGCGCTGCGGGAAGGAGCTGCGTGCAATATTCCCGTTTCATTTATTGATCTTCCTTATAAAGAATATTTGTTTGTAACGAAAAACGAGGAAGAGCGCGAAAAGCATGACGAACAATACTTTCGGCATAGTCAATATGTTCGCATGCTTTCAGAAAAAACGGGGTGCCGAAGCTTTCATGAATTTTGGGAGAAATACTTTGAATTCCAAGGCTTTCATATGACAAGCGAGGAGTTTGTCCGTCAGCTCTTTCATTATTGTTATTATACGCGTGCGGACTATACACAGGAGATGTTGATAGAAGACGGATGCGAAGCCAGGGAGATACACATGGCAAAGGAAATTGAAAAAGCGCGTAAAGTGTATGATAAGGTGCTCGTTATTACTGGGGGCTTTCATGTGAAAGGGCTTCTTGAATTGGAAGGGAAAAAGAAAAAACTGTCCAAAAGCCCATTGTCTAAAGCGTATGCAAAAAACTATCTTATGCCATATTCCTTTATGGAAAGTGATCAGACACGTGGTTATGAGAGTGGTATGCCTGCACCTGCCTTTTATCAATATGTTTGGGAGAATAGGGACGAAGCGGCAGCTGAGCAATTTATGATACGGGTTGCTAGACAGTTAAAGGCAGAAGGGATATCAATAGCCGATGAGATTGAGGCTGCGCGAATGATACGTGAACTTGCGCTACTTCGGGGGAAGATGCAGCCTGGATTGTATGAGCTGATGGATGCAGTGCGTAGTGCATTTGTGAAAGGTGAGATATCTGCAGCAAATAAGCCTATGACACTGCTTCAGAAGAGTTTGCAAGGGACGAAACGAGGCAAATTGTCAAAAGAAGCGGATGTGCCGCCGCTCGTGCATGATTTTCGTGCTTCTGTTCGTTCGTTTCGTCTTCCGGCGCGTTCTACTGTACCACATGAGACGATTCTTGACATATACAAGAACGAACGACACCAGCGTTTAAGTCAATTTTTTCATTGCCTCGCTTTTTTAGAAGTCCCGTTTTGCGAGAAGCTGCGCGGCCCAAATCTTACTAGAAAGCAGAACATCAATCTTATGCGAGAAACTTGGAAATATCGTTTCTCAGCGCAGGTGGAAAGTGCTCTCATTGATTTATCTGTGTATGGCGGAACGGTGAGAGAAGCCGCGCAAGAAGTGCTGCGAGCAAAGCTGTATAAGGCGAAAGGGCGTGCTGGAGAGGTGGCTCTTTTGTTGATGGAAGCCTACTTAAGCGGGTTGTTTTCCGAATTTACTATGTACACCCAATTTATAGAGGAAGCAATACAAGAGGATGGGGACTTTACGTCTATGGCAGATTGCGCCTACTATTTATCACAAATAGAAAAAGCAAATCAGCAAGCTGATAGTGCACGAAACAAAGCGCTTTCGCTATTCTCTGTTTTAGATGGTGGCGAACCAGGAATTATTGTGGAAAAGCTTATCGATTTGTATATGCTGCAACCTGCAGATCAGCAATTTATTGAAGCGCTGGAGCTTTATTTGCAAAAAGAGAAACGGGAAAGTCAGGTAGAAGGAGCAGTATTTGGGTTGTTAACTTCCTTAGCAAAGAGGACGGTTGATGAGGTAATGCAAGTGGCAGAAGGATACTTTTATGGAAGTGGCGATATGCAAAAGCAAGCTCCGATATTTTTGAATGGATTATTTGCTGGCGCAAAAGATATCTTCTTATATAACAAATCGCTGCTTGGCGGAATGTCTCATGTCCTAGAAGAACTTGATGAAGAGACATTTTTGCAAGTGTTGCCGCATTTGCGCCTCTTGTTCAGTCAATTTACACCGCTTGAGGTTGATACGATTGCTAGACAAATTGCTCGGTTATATGACACAACAGAAGAAACAATAAAAGAAGAAGGAATTTCGGAAGATGTGCTGACGTATGCAATGCAGTTAGATCGGAAGGCACGGGAGATTTTGATTAGACGGGGGCTAGAAGATGGAGAATAGGATTTCTTTAAATCGATGGCGTCTTGTTCTCGGAAAGCATGCGGATGACCAAATCACATTTCAGGAAGAAGGCCCTGCATATAGGGAAATGGATGAGGTGCTGGAGTTTTTGTACGAACGGGAACGTGGAGAGGAACGCGGTGGATCCCTAGATCCCTCACAGCTAACAGTGCCGACTTGGATTTCGAAAGTGCGAGAGTTATTTCCGAAAGAAACCATTGAAATTATGGAAAACCATGCGCTAGAAAAGTATGAATTAACAGCACTATTGCAAGATAAGCAAACGCTTCAAAAAATGGAACCGAATATGAATTTACTAAAATGTATTTTACAATTTAAAGATTATATGAATCCAGATGTATTGGACACAGCTAAGCGTATTGTAGCGAAAGTGGCTGAGGAATTGCGTCGTAATTTAGAGCAGGAAGTGAAGCACGCTTTAAGCGGTAGACCGGATCGAAATCGTTCTAGCCGCGTTCGTACAATGCGAAACTTTGATTTTAAGAAAACGATTCGAAAGAACTTGAAGCACTTTGATAAGGAAACGAACACTATACTTATTGAAAAACCGTACTTTTATGCTGCGACGAAGCACGTTAGTCCATGGCGTGTAATCCTCGCAGTAGACGAGAGTGGGAGTATGATTGATTCTGTTATTCATAGTGCGGTTATGGCTGGTATTTTTGCAAGCTTACCGACGATTAAGACAGATTTGTTCATCTTTGATACATCCGTTGTTGATTTAACAGATCGTATTGACGATCCGGTGGAAACGCTTATGAGTGTACAGCTTGGGGGAGGAACATATATTGCTCAGGCGCTACGCTATGCAACAAATAAAATAGAGATGCCGCACAAAACAATTTTCGTGCTTGTAACGGATTTATATGAAGGCGGTAGTTACGCTGAAATGTACCGAGAAGCGATGAAAATTGTAGAATCAGGGGCAAAGCTGATTGTACTTACTTCCCTTGATCCGACTGCACAGCCTTTTTATGATAAACAGGCAGCAAAAAAAATGGCGGCGCTCGGTGCTCATGTAGCGGCGCTAACACCAGGGAGGTTGGCACAGTGGATCGCAACAATCATTTCTTAAATGTTCTTTCCTCTATTGATGAAACATATTTGATCGCGATGTCCAATAAAGGAACATACAAGAGAGCGATCAAGGATTTGGCTGCCGTATCAAATGTCAAAGTGAATGTAGAAGAGAGTGCAGCGCAAATACAGTTTGATGACGGAATTACTGTAACGCTTACAGATGATATACGTAGTTACTCATGTACTTGTGAAGCCCGCTCGATTTGTAAGCATGTCATTATGGCACTGTTGGAAGCTAAGAAGATGTATCAAGGAGAAGAGAAAACGAAGGTTGATTTCTCTGCTCTTTTGAATGTCGACGTTCGCAGCATTATCTCCGAAAAGATGTGGGCTGAAATGATGTTCCGTGAAACATTTCAGCCGAAAGTCGTTTTAGAAGAAGAGGCAGCTTTAATTGCGACCTTCCCAGAAGAGAATATAATCGTTCGCTTTCTAACAGCTGAATCGGTAGCGGATGCGATCTGTACATGTAAAGCAGAGGGGATATGCCGTCATAAGGCGGAAGCGGTATATTGGTATCAAAAAGAAAAAGGACTCTCGCATGAAACGAAACAGATGAGTTCCCTTATCATTGCGCCGGAAAAGCTATCTGTTTTCAAAGAGATGATTGAGCGAGTTGTTCATTTTGGATTAACGCGGCTTACTGAAAATACAATCTATGAAATAGAACAACTTTCTGTAAAGGCTCGTTCTTTGAAACTAGCAAAGTTAGAGAATTTATTTCGTAAGCTCGGGGCGGATATTGGGCTATATCGAATGAAACATGCCTCTTTTCAAATGGCATTCTATCGGCAAACACTGTCCGCGATTTATGAACATATTTTGTTGTTAGAGCGCCACCATCTGCAAGAGAGTCCGTTTCGTTCGGAATATTATGAAGTTCCACCACTTACTTTGCATGCTTTTGGTGCATCCGGCTGGCAAACGAAGTCTGGTTATGTTGGTGTGACATATTATTTCTATAATCGAGAACAGGAAAAGTGGATAACATACACGCAGTCGCGTCCGATGTTCTATGAAGGAAGCAGCACAACCCCTGAAGAACTCCATGAAAGGCAAGTTCCGTGGGGGATTGCAGGGAAAGGATACGAACTGTCTCGTTCATCTTTCCAGTTGAAACAGGCAAAACTTAATGCCGATTTTCAATTGTCATCTAGCTCACAGACAATAGGGGAATTGGAAGGGAAAACAAATGTGGCAGAGTGGAAATCTCTCTTTTTAACTTCATGGGAAGAACTATTAAAAACAGTAAAAGAGCAGAGGTTAGAGACAAATAAGCAAGGAGTCTTTTGCATAGAAGTTGCAAAAATAGGAGAATGGAAGTTTCAGCAGCAAGAACAAAAATGGATCATACCTCTTATCGATAAGGCTGGTAAAACATTGCAAATGCAAATGATGAAACGACCAGAAAATGAGCGGATGATTCGACTTGTAAAAATAAATATAGATTCGTTGCATGTAAAGCGAATGC
Organism: Bacillus sp. JJ1127; assembly: GCF_036965845.1. Taxonomy (NCBI): domain Bacteria; kingdom Bacillati; phylum Bacillota; class Bacilli; order Caryophanales; family Bacillaceae; genus Bacillus; species Bacillus sp. JJ1127. The sequence continues at coordinate 42,200 of NZ_JBALQK010000106.1, forward strand.
TGGTCCATTCTTATCAGGAAGGGGCAAAGCTCGTTGTTACACCTGTCATTTTATATACAGAAGCAGGAGAGATTATAAATATTACACTCAATGAAGGAGAAACGTTCTATGATCGAGTTAATGCGCATAATCGATGAATTGGAACAAGTTCTAGATGAGATGCTTGTCTCGGGAGCAGGGACCGTACCTCTTTCTTTTTTTCATGATATAAAGCGGGAATGCGAAAAGTACGGTCTTTCTTATGCTGCTGCGCAGCTGCTTGTCATAGAGGAAGAACGAAACAAGGACCGCTTTCTTCATAAAGAAGAAACAAGTAGGCTGACAGAAGCGTTTTGTAAGTTACAGGAATATATTCAAGTTGTAAAGGCTGAAATGCTGCATTTATGATTCAGCCGAGAACATTCGTGATTTCAATCATAAGATGAATCGGCTTCGGACAAGATGTGTCTTTTGGCACGTCTTGTCCGAAATATACAAAATGTATAATTAGAAAAAAACGGGTATTGGGTACAAATATTTATTTAAATACGCTAGCAATTACGATATTAAGGAGTTTGAAAATGAAAATAAATAATAGTGAGTATGGTGGTTTTGTTGTTTCAAAAAATATTCTTGCTGGAAAACCAGTTAGATATTCATTTAGAGAAGAAAGTTCTATCCCGAATTTAAATGGCTGGAATTTGTATGCTATAGATGATACTGATGAATATGTGAATCATGCGGGAAATTTTATCATTTTAAACGCGGAATCTATTTTTAAAATTGCTCCTGTAATGTTTGAGATTTTTGAAGCGCCTTATGGAACGGATCTATGCTGGCTGTATGAAGAAGGAGTTCATATAGGGT
>NZ_JBALQK010000106.1:43105-43322 GCF_036965845.1 Bacillus sp. JJ1127
ATAGGGTTTTATGATTTAGTCGCTGATAAAGAAGTGACAATTGATGAACTTATAAAATAAAACTAATTTTGTCATGTAGTGCTATTTTAAAAGTTCTTCAGCAGATGACAAACTTATGTATGCAATAAAGGAAGCCCCTTATAAGCCCCTTCCAACCCCCTTATAAACCCATACCAAGTAATAAATCATTAAATAAACAAAAGAAAAAACAACTACA
>NZ_JBALQK010000107.1:0-10637 GCF_036965845.1 Bacillus sp. JJ1127
GTAAAAACAGAAAGAGCAAACGAGTGTAGGTTACTTTGTATTCTGCATAGCAGGGATTTAGATGTCGAAAAATTAAAATGGATTTATATATTTATGATATATATGCATGTAAAATAGAATACTTCACCACGTTCTTAAAAAAGAACTTAAAACAATACTATAATGAACGGTTGAAAAACGCAATAAAAAATAGGCAACCATCGTTGCCTATTTTTCTTCTGAAACCGCATTCTTTTTAGCTTTTCTTATCATATATATACCAAACAATATAAGAACAATGATTCCGGCTCCAATTCCCGCTATCATTTTAAAGGAGTATGTTGATCCAGCTACCTTTATAGTCTCTTTCGGCATTGCGAACGTAACATCTTCTTTTGAAAGAACATTAATACTTGCAATTGTTTGATTATTCTTTGTAACATCAACTGTTCCGACTACTTCACCGCGATGAATCCCCTTGTGATACAATACTTCTTTATCAGCAGGAGCTGACCGAAAAACTGTTTTCACATTCTTTCCTTCATCCTTCTTTAACATAAGCTCTGCACTTCGTTCCAGTTCGCAATCTATATCTTTGTCTAAATATGTCGTTCTTTCATGCCAATTATTCTTATCTAATACCGTTTGTTTCGTAAATTGTGAAAAAGAATAATCAGTCATCTGCCGCATATCTTCATAAATTTCCGGCTTTTGTGAGGCCATTACTACATTTATAATTCGATTGCCGTCTTTCTCATTTAATAATACAAGCGTATTCCGTGCTTCATTTGTAAAACCTGTTTTCCCACCAATACAATATGGATTTTCAAAATAAGTCGCTTTATTAAAAATAGAAACTGTTTGTCTAGATGTTGTAACCGTTGTTCGCTTTGTATTCATTGCTTGCAAAATTTCAGGGTATTGTTGAACCCCTCTCGTAATCATTGCCATATCATATGCCGTTGTATAATGATTCGGATCATGTAAACCATTTGGAGTTACAAAGTGACTATCTGTTGCTCCTAACTGCTTTGCTTTCTCATTCATCATCTTTGCAAAGTTTTCTATATTTCCTCCAATGTGCTCACCAATCGCATATGCGACATCATTCGCACTTAGTACCATTAAAATCATTAGTGCTGTATCACGATTCACCGTCTCCCCAACTTGAAATTCAAGCTGATAATTACTCTTTTCCTGGTCTAACGCCAATTGCGAAAACGAAAATTGCTCGTCAGGCTTCGCATGTTCCATTAACAAAATCGCCGTCAAAACTTTTGTCATACTAGCTGGAAATGCATGCTGATGTGCATTTTTGTCGTACAATACATCCCCTGTTTTTGCATCAATCGAAACCGCGAACTGTCCAAACACATTTGGCCCTGTTCCAGGTGCTGGTGTTGGCGTCGGCGCCGTTTCAGTACCAGTTTCAGCATACAACGTCATAGGTGTTAAAAAAAACAAACAAACCGCCAGCATAAAAACCATAATTTTCTTACAATTTACCATATGACTCTCCCTTTTCACTTTTCTTTTACAACATATATATGAATTCGAACACCCTAACATTTGATTGGGACTTAAATGGAAAAACAATCACCATTTTTCACTATATCACACTTTTACAATAAAGTGAAACCTCCATCAATGGTATTTTCTTCCCCCACTGATGGAAAGCCCTCACGAATTAGACTTTTACGAGCAGTTACTTCTTTTCTTTCGCTGAAATTTGAGGCGGAGTCTTACTGCCCGCAAATAGCGGGATAAAAAACATAATTATACACATAAAAATAAGAAGGACTCACTCTTTCTTATCCTTCTCATCACGCAATAAATCTATTAAATGATTCCCAGCTTCCTCTTCTGTAATCTCATCTGTCATCCCCATAAATGACCACCCTTTAGAATCTATCCATTCAATTAACTCCTCCAAAAACTCGTCATGTGACACATCCACATCAAGAATCGCACCACGAATTGAAATCGTTCTATTTCTAGGGACACGCATTTTGAAAGATTTTCTTACCATTATATATGTACTCCTTTTACTCACGAATATTTGATAAAACTATTTTCTAGTTCTGTTATACCTTATTTCCATAGAATTGTAAAAAGGATCTGCTATTAAATAACAAAAACTAAAAGTTCTGAAATTTTATACTTTTCTATTGATTTTATCCTTCTACTCCTTTAAAATTAAACATACATTCTTTTCCATATCATGATCCCGTAGCTCAGCAGGGAGAGCGCCACCTTGACAGGGTGGAGGTCGCTGGTTCGAGGCCAGTCGGGATCATACAATACGGTAAAATGGCGTTCTATCAATGGGTAGAGCGCTATTTTTATGCGATGATTTAATCGGTGATTTAGCCGACATGGTTGCGGTACACCGCCAAACTGTATGTCGGTATGGAAGCCTCCTATTTCGTTACTAACGGAAAGGGGGTTTTTGTTTGTCTTCTAATCGTTTGAAAGGAAAACGTTTGAAACAAACGCGTACTACTCGTCATACTTTAAACGATTTGCACGTTCTATTTACAACGTTCACTCACGTAAAAGAAGCCGAAGGACGAGCACCTGGTACTTTACGGCAATACCGCGAAAACTTTCATTATTTTATCGAGTATTTAACCGAGAAACATATAGCGCATGATTTATCTGCTCTTAATACGGAAATAATACGAAACTATGTCCTTTATATGCGGAATGAAAAAGTTAAATTTGAGGGGCATCGTTTTAAGAAAGAGGAACACATGACGGTTGGTTTATCGGAATCTACTGTTAATACTAGACTGAAAACTTTACGAGCATTTAGTCGGTATTTATATGAAGAACAGATACTAGACGAAAATCCCTTGCTAAAGGTTAAAAACCTTAACGAGCCGTTAGAAGAAATTGAAACGTTATCTTTAGATGAAATAAAACGACTACTAAACGCGCCTGACAAGAGAAAATTTAGCGATTTTAGGGACTTCGTTTTAATGAACGTTTTACTAGATGGGATGTTACGTATTAGTGAGGCTTTAACGTTAACTATTAACGATGTAGATTTTGATAACAACGTTATACACGTAAGAGGACGGAATGCAAAAAGTAGAAAGTATCGTATAGTGCCGATACAAAAACAAACGAGCAAACTTATTATCGAACTTGCAACAGAAAATAAAGTCGATTTTGGTAACGAGTATATATTCTTGACCAATTACGGAGAGCCAATCGATAAGGATCACTTTAATAAACGCTTGAAATCATTCGCTAAGAGAGCGGGAATAAAGAAAAACGTACACCCGCACTTATTTAGGCATACCAGTGCTACCGCTGCATTAGAATCGGGCATGGACTTACGCCATTTACAACTTATATTAGGTCACAGTGATTTACGAATGGTTATGCGTTACACTCATTTATCTAAACAATCGCTAGTAGATCAGCAGAATCAACATTCGATAATTAAACAGGTGATTGCACCTTTAAATAGAGATCGAAAAACTAATAGAAATCATTTTTAAGAAAAAAAAAGAGCGCCCGCATAGACGCTCATTCCGGGTAGACCGCGCCAACGGTCAGTGACCCAACTCATAATGTTATCCTTATTGTATCGAAAAAAATACGATATGACAAGGTGTATTTAGTATTGCCTTTTTTAGGCGAGTGTAAAGCGGGTGTTCTCCAAGGAGGACGAATTCATGCAAGCAGGTAATATCGCTAACTTTGCACATTTATCGCAATTCCGCGATTTGAAGGACTTTAATAATAACGTTGAACAATGGATGATCGATATAAAAGAAGAGTTCACGAAATCGGAACTAATCGCTTTAAAACGTCTTATTCGCTTCTCTGCGAAAGTGCCTGGCGTTTGCAATGCGAAAATACAAACGATTGTCGCTGCCACTCATAACGGCACTATGGGCATCTCTCGTTCTACATTCGAAAGAATGTTACGCAAAGCTAAAACGTTAGGACTTATCGAAGTACATAATACGTCTAAGCGTGGATACCAAGCACATAACGTATATGTTTTCACGTCATATCCGATAAAAGAAGTAGTGCAATCCGAGAATATTGAAGTACCTATTAAAGCTAATAATCCTTCTGAATCTATCAATCTATTAATTAATAAACGTATAGGCGATAGCTTAAACCATACATACGTAAGTAATAGAGTACCGAAGCGCTTCACCGAGTTAGTGAAATGCTTCTTTGATGACGCTACCATTATCGAAGAATACTACCGCATGTATCATATATCCACGTACTGGCTAACGGCATATGATAGCGATGATCTATTGGATATCGGTATACAGGCGTTTAAGCAAATGATACGTGCGTTAAAACGTAATAAGGTACGTAAGAATCCGTATGCCTATTATTACGGCGTGTTGCAACGTAAGTTGGACGAGTTGTATTACGAGTTAGTATCGTAAAATTAGCGATTAATCGACCTATCCCCCGTAAAACTATTTCTAATCGGCTTGTAGTGCGATTCTCGGCGTAAAAACAAAAAAAGGGCGATGCACCATCCGTTAAGAAGATACACCGCCCGTTTACTCGTCTAAATATTTTCGCCTAACTCTGCTAACTTGCGCTCAATGTCAGACTGAGACATTTTCGGCTTCTCATCGTTATGAGTCGTAACTTCTGTCTTATTAACTAATTTCCCTTGCAGTTGATAAAAAAGGTGCAACGCTTTGACAGAAGGCGTCGAATTGTTGGTGAAGTCGCCTCGAATTAATGCAAGTAGTTGACCGTTAGCGAGATCGATTTGACCACGCAATAATTGGTCTGCCAACGCCTCCTTATATCGGTTAAAGTTAACGTCCTGTGACCAAGTCCACAATGTGGTGCGGCTAATTCCTAACTCTTCCGCAATCTCTTCGAGTGTTTTCCGTCCCCTTCCTGCGAATGAGTTCTCCACTAATTTAACTGCAGCTTGAGCCTGTTCTTCTGTAATGTTTTGTCGTAAATTTCGTAGTTCCATCGTATCTCCTCCTTAAAATAGGTGTTTAATGCTTTCATAATGTTCTAAGTAACGTTGTACTTCCGATTGTAAAAATGAATCATCGCTCTGTAGCTTTTCCAAACGCTCCTCATCGATGTCCGGTAAGGGTTTTTCGTTAAATTGATTTAAATTCATATCACTTATTTCCATTGTCAGAAATACGTTATAAAACCCTCGGCTAGCTTTCTCGTAACTAACTTCGTCTCTATCGATGAGTTTCAAAGTTTTTAATAGTATTCGAAGACCATCGCCTCTCCACTTGTACCCTAAATCAATCGATTCATTTAACAGTAAAATATAATCACTGTATTTCCGATATACCGCATCATATTGCGTTGGTTGTAGTGTCTTCGTCCGTACTAACAAAGCACCGTACCCTTTAGCGTAATCAAAAAGGTGCTCTACTTTGTCAGCTAGTACTTTTGAGACTTCCCTGTCTACGAAACGATCGGGCCGCTCCGGTGGCAAACCCCTCGCAATGCGTTCCTTTTTATCTGCTTCGATTTCTGCCCGCATTTCTTCAATCTTTTTATCTAAATTGTCGTAATCAATTATCGGTGCTTCCTTCACGTTATCCACTCCCTATATTTGAAGTAGAGAAGCCACTAAGAAGCGACCCCTCGTAAATAATTTGGTTACATCACGTCGACATGCATTAATTTGTTTACGCCTTCTAATACAGGAAACCCCGTAGCGACTGCTTTTAAAACACTTTGGATAGGCTCTTGTTTATCGTACGCTCTTAGTACAATGCCTGGTTTACCTTCACCTTCTACGGTTGGTCCAAATAAGAAGTTTCCGATTCCCTTTGATACCAATACTAGGCGGTTCTCCGGAAATACCGTAATTTCGTCCTCTTTTCCTGTATACGAATTGTGTACGGTAATCTTCGTATTTTCGATTACGGTTAAAGGCGGTAATTGTAAATCGGCAAATACCTCGTTTAACTTTTTAAGCGAGATGCGGCTAACTCCTTTTTTCTCGCTTTGACCCACTACGCTTGGATGCTTACATAATAAATCAGCTATCTTTCTTGAAACTAAGATTTCCTCCGGGTATGTAAACGTTAAATCGTTATAACGTTCTACCCACTCCGCGATATCATTAAGTACGTCTCTATTTGGATCAGTCGCCCAATCACTCGCTTTTTCTAACGTAATTTTGTTCTCTTCTGGAATTTGGAAGTCAACTTCAGCAGACACACCACCTACTCTAGTCGTATATTTACCCATTGATAATGCCTGCATTTTCATGACGTAAACTAAGTTTAAAATCGCTTCCGTTAGGCGCTTACCGTCGGAAGTGATTCCTTCGACTAACCCTTTATGTCCTTGAGTATTTGCTAATGCGAGTAGTTCCGATTCGGTAATGATATGCTTGATACCTAGTTTCGGAAGTTCCGCACGAATCTGTGCGATTGCATCACGGTCTACTACTGGCGGTTCAGCACCATAACCGATCATAGATGCAATTAGCGGTACTTTCTTCACTAAATCGAAAACTACTTCCGTAGAATACGTATTATCGTTAGGAAGGTAGCGGTCTGCTACCGTTTCTTTTTGCGTTCTAACCGTATAGTCAACTACCTTTTGTAATGAATCGTTGTGAAATGCTTGTAGATACATAATCCCTGTCATATTATCTAACTCCTTCTTCTTTAATTTCTCTTAAACTTCGTACCGTGTTACTACCTTTGATTCTTTCATACATCTTGCGACCAATATCTGTTGGGTCTACTGGCGATGGTCTGTGTCGAAACCCGTTTCCGAGTCCTGGGTCTGCACCCTGTTGTCGTTCTTCGATACGTAAACGGATCATTAACTCTTTTAGTGAGACTTCGATTTCCTCTGTAGTTTCACCGTTTAAATGTGACATGGCGTTTTCCGTGTCTTGTCCTGTGAAGCCTTTATTACGAAGCACCTCACGTTTTCTCATTTCTACTAATTCTTCGTGAGAGGCTTTATATTGTTCAGCTTGCGCCTTTAGTTGCTCAATCTCTAACTCTTCCATTTATTAAATGCCTCCTTTTTCGAACACCGCTAGTTGTTGGTACGGTAAATCGATTTGGTCTTTCATATTGCTTAACTCCGTTAATTGCTGCAATCGGCGCTCATTCTCTCGAATAGTAGGAACGTCACTTGCTTTTTCGTATAGATCATTTAATTTCTTTTCGATATCGGCTTTGTAATAAGAGTAGTGATTATGAGATTTTGCTTTATCTGCGATACCGCTAAATGCTTGTAAGATTGCTAGTTTTCCGGCTTCATCGGCTTGTTCTGCTTTAAAAAGCAAGGACTGCAAAGTAGTAATAGGGTTTCCAAACTGTAATTGTGTTGTTGCGATGTCTAAGTATGCGGTGTCTTGCGACGCTTGTAACGTATACATCTTTTCAGCGACTTCGCGTTGTAGTACCTGCATTTCAATATCGTACTTGTCTACTAGCTTCGATACTTGTCCATCCAATTCTTTACGTAATTCTTGTAATTCATGTACGCGAAGTGAAGGCGCATCGTCATATTTCGGATGTGCCGCTAACTCATCACGTTTTCTTTCATAAATGCGAACGGCTGCATCTACCATCTGCTCAATTACGTCAAGTGAAGGAAAGTCGCATTTACTTGCTGCCGCTGCACGTCCGTCTTGTGATTCCGTTAACTTCTGAAATACATCTTTATCCACGGTATAAATACGTCCTTCTTCGTATCGATTACCGCTTACCGAATAATCACGCTCCATATATACTTTGTGTGTTTGTTTTGGGATATTTATAGTCATTCCGTTTCCTCCTCGTCTTATATACCTTGTAACTCGTCTGTAACTTGTGCCGTAGAAATACCTCTTCTTAGCGCCATCCGATCAATGACCGCCAACATGTTTTCGTTCGGTATTTTCTTATTAAAGGCGTGCCAGGTTAACACGTCATTGTCGTTCTTAGAAATGTTGCAAGATGGACAAGCGACAGTGATATTACTGAATGTATTTGCGCCACCCTTAGATAGAGGTACTATATGCTCCAGGTGATAAATTTCGGTTTTCTTTCCGCAATATTGACACTAACCATCTGCCATCGCAAAGGCAAATAAAACGTCGCGTAATGTTAAATCGTTGCACACGTCTATATCTAGCCTTTTTACAGCTTTACGTGACGACTGTAGCGCTTGGCTCGCCTTTCCGCGCAGCGTGTCGTTATATGCTTTCATGCGTCCACGCGCTTCTTCTCGCTCACATTCGATACAGTGTGATCGTTTTGCTCCGTAAAATTCTTCTACTTGTTTGATAGCTTCGCATTTTGTACATAGCTTAGTTTCATCTTTCTTTTGTTTATTACTCACATAATTAACTCCCTTCCAAATCGTTTTAAGTTTTTAAATTAGTCCACTTTAACTTCTTTTTCTTGTAAGATTTCTAATAGCCTAACAGTCCATTGTCTACCCTCATGTACTTTCTTGCGTTTCCTTACTTCACTTTTTGATCTTAATGAATCGTTTTTCTTTTTAGCCATTCGCGATTTCCTCCTCTTCTTCGTTTGGGTTTGATTCTTGGGGATTGTCCATTTCAAAGACACCTTCTGAGAGAATACGCCCAGTAGTTGTATAAAGCGTGTGATTTCCTTCATGAACGTGTATTAATACTTCCTCCAAAATTCCACCTCCCTATATTGAGAGTTGTCTATATTGTTTAAGCTTTTCTAGCATTTCTGCATCTATATTAAAAGCACGGAACGCCCGCATTCTAACGCCATCGCTCAACGGGACTAGTCCGATTTCAATATTGGCGACAGTGCTTCGATGTAGATTTAATTTGTCGGCGAACTGTTGTTGCGTCAAACCAAAGTAAGCACGTAAGTCACGGAATGTCTTGTTATCCATCACGACTCCCTCCTTATTCATCTTGTAATATCGTTATCAATCTAAAATTGTCGCTTAATAGTTAAATAGAAGAGACGCCTACTGGCGCGGTAGTAAACGTCTCAAAAACTGATCCAATGCGTGAGGTAATGGAAACCTCTACACTTATGTATGGAATTTAACCACCCAAAATATCAGTATTAATTGAAAAAAATTAATTTATTTTCGAACTAATTCACTTTCATGAACACCGTACCCATAGGTTCCCTTCTCATCAATATCGAATAAGATTGGGACTTCCTTTTCTTTCTGTTGTTGTAGTTTATTGTGTTCACGCTCTACTCCGCTAACTGGATATTCCTTATGTTTCTCGCCGTTTTCACCGTACTGTTTCGGCTGCATAATAAACTCCGCTAATACCTCTAATACGCTAAAATTCCTATGGAAACTCTTGCGATATATGACCGGATGTCGCATATATACCTTCCCGTATCGTTCAGGTGTATCGCCTTCTTTCACTAGTAATTCATCAGATAAAAACGACTCTACAAGGCGTATGCGCTCCTCCGCTGATTCTACTTTTTGATTCGTATAGTAAAATGATGTAACTTTTTTTGCGATTTCAGTGTCACTCAGCGTCATTTCAGTGGTCTTAGTAGCTTCCATTCAATCTCTCCTTAGTCGTTTTAGCCGTTATTTTCCTAGTTTCCTAGCTTCGATAATTCATGCTCTAATTCTGCTGATCGTTCAAATACAAATACGAGCGTACCTGGTATTTTCTTAGATTTCTCTATATCAATTATTCGAAATCCCTTCCCCAACAAACTCCTTGCAACCCGTAAAGACAGAATACATTTCATTAAATTACCCCTCTCTCAATCTCTAAATGTTTTTTTATTTTTTTCACTTTTACCCGCACGATTTCACTACTTCTTACGACCCTTAATAACGTAAGAGAAATAAGAACGGGAATAATACCTAACACCATCGCCCACTCCGTAACACACCGTAAATATATAGTTAATAACGTATAAGATAGTTAAGATGGCGCGCGATTCGCTGAATAGCACGGCTGGCCGCTTTTTTACTCGTATAACCGCAATCCTCCGCTATTTCAGATAACGAGGCGTCAGGGCTTCGGTATAAATAATCTAGTAATCGGCGTTCTTCCTCGGATATGCCCGGCGCTTCTAACATTTCATTTACTAATACGTGCTTTTCAAACGTATCCTCTTCGTAACCAGTAATTAAATATTTACGGCGGGCAGGCGTTTTATTTTCCGTCTTTTTATCCTCTTCGTCCTCCTTTTCTTTTCCTCTAAATGTACTAACGCTATAATTTCCGTTTGCTATCGCTTGCAGTTCTACATAATCAAGGACGCCTTCTTTTTTCGGATGAGTTAACCGATCGACCGTCCTCTTTTTCGCTAGAAAATGCCGTTTAAAGTCTGTGAGTCGCAAGTCACAACGGTAATCTAATAACGCTACGTAGTTTATTATTTCTTCGAAGCGGTTCGGACTTTCTGCGACGAACTTCCATAGTTCTTCGGTTAATAGACTGTAGATGTCGTCGACAGCATATTTTGCCTTGATATCGTAATTTTCAGATATAAATTTCTTCGCTTTCTGCCGTAATCTTGCTCCTATCTGACTCGATTGGTGTAATAGCGAATACAATGCCTCATCAATCGTTTGCTTTCCCTCTGTATAATTGGCGATTGCTTCTTTTAGTTGTTGTTCCATTTTCTGTCGTTTTGTTTCCGTTTGGATTTCTTCTCTTATTTGTTTAGCCGCGTTTCTATCCAATTTAG
>NZ_JBALQK010000108.1:0-15160 GCF_036965845.1 Bacillus sp. JJ1127
TTCTATTATTACTGTAAGTGAGTTTGAAAAGAATAATTTAATATCTTTTCAAGTGGCAGAAGAAAAGATAAAGACAATATATAATGGGGTAGATATTGAAAAATTTTTATTTCGGCAAAAAAAGAAAGAATCCATTTATAAAATAGGTATATTAGCACGATTATCAAAAGAAAAAAATCATCAATTATTTATAAAAATTGCAGCTGTATTAAAAACAAAAAGAGATATTATGTTTTATATCGCTGGTGATGGGCCTGAGAAAGAATTTATTGAGAAAGAAATTGAAAATTATAATTTACAAAAAAGTGTAAAGATGCTTGGTAATATTTCAGAACCATATGAGTTTATCAGAAATATGGATGTTTTACTTTTACTATCTTTTCGTGAGGTATTCCCAATGGTAGTAATTGAAGCAATGGCGACAGGGACACCGGTAGTTTCAATAAAAGTCGGTGGAGTTGATGAAGCTATTATGGATGGTGAATCAGGTGTTTTAATTTCAAAATATTGCGAGTATGAATTCGCAGATGCACTTGAGAAATTACAAAATAATAATCAAATGATAAATAATATGAGAGAATCGGCACGGGAAAAAGTTGTGAAATATTTCTCGCTAAATAAAATGATAGAGGAAACGAGAGAAGTATATAAGAAAAACAAGCGATTATAAAGGTCGTTTGTTTTTTTATTATAGAAACTTTTAAGAGGGAGATAGCATATTATATGAATAATGATATATGAGGAGTGAAGAGGTTTTGGCAGAATATATTTCATCTCAAGATGATTGTGCATCAGGAAATAGTGTGTATATTGATTGTTTTGGAGCGGTTTCGAATTCAGGGAATGATAGTTCAACAGCAATTCAACAAGCTATTGATTACTGCGAAGCGAATCGTATTTCGACAGTGAGGATTACAGGAGTAAATGTGTATAAAATTTTGAAGCCCATTGTTATTAAAGCTAATGTAAGGTTGGAGTTAGATCCTACGGTAACGCTACAAGTTGATGGGGATTTTAATGCGTTTGAACTACAAAAGAATGCTTCTATTACTGGAGGTACAATTCAAGTTGTGAATTCGATATTTCAATCTGCTGTTATTTATGTATCAGGATCACAACAAATAGAAGTGCCTAATCAATCAGTTATATCAAATATAAATATTATTAATGCCACATCATCATATAAAGGAATAGCTGTACATTTCTATTGCCAAAAAGCATGGGAGTATATTAGTTTTTTTCAGGTGAACTCTATCCAAATTAAAAACTTTCAAACTGCTATTTATTTAAAAACAGAATATATAGCAGATATGAATACACCTTGTTGGATTAACGCGAATGTATTTCAGTCTATTTTTATTGATGGGTGTCAATATGGAATAGAGGTAGATGGGAACAATGATTTACCGAATGAAAGTTCGGGGAATGTATTTAGTCGAATACAAGTACAATGTAGGCAGCAAACGAAAAAGGTAATTCGTTGTTCAGGGGCATATAATTCATTTGATTGTATGATTTGGGATACGTATCGGATGAGTAGTGAACCAATTGTAATAGAATTTTCTTCTAATTCTCATCGTAACTACCTTTTTTCTAATCTGCTTTTAACAACAATTGTAGATAAGGGGCAATATAATGTTTGTATCTCGACCTATGAACAATCACTTCCAATAGAGCTACCATTGACGCTAAATAAACCTCACTTAATAGGGAATCAAGATGATATTTTAGTAAATGCACCTATGAAGTATAGTGTTAAACAAGTATCTGGAAAATTGCCGTATGGTGGAAACCTTACTAATTGTTTTAATTTAATAGATGAGCAAAGTGTAAATTATATTGATATTCCAGATAGTAATCCAGTCATAATTGAAATAGATTTTACAAAAAATCCGATACAAATGTTAAACTGTTTCGGTTTATATTTTGGATGGGGAGAAATTCCAAAGAAGATTCGAATTGAATATTTGTTAAGTGCAAATGGAAACTGGATTGTTGCGACAGACGTTCCATTAAATATGAGGGACACGATAATATCAAATATGAAAGCAAGTCAGTTATATAAAGTAAGAGTTACGATGAGTGGTTATGTTCAAGATCATAAGCGTTTTCGTATTAATCGTATTTTTGCAAGGTCTTCTATGGAAAGTGGTAATGCGTGGTTATCAACAAATGGTGGAAAACTGTATGGAGATATTGAGATGGAAGCGGGTAAAGGCTTAGTTTTGAAAACTTCTGGCGGAGGAAAATGGAGAGTTACTATTAATGAGGTAGGTCAGCTTATTATGACTAAGGTAACTTAAGTAACGATAGATAGTGAAGGTGATTGGGAATAATACTAATCACCTTTTTGTGTAGGAGTGTTTAAGCATTAGAACTGTTCTTTGTAAATTTATCTATAAGAAAAGCACCCCCAATTGTTAGACGGTGCCTAACAATTGGGGGTGCAGTACATCGAATAAGGATTCTTTTCGTTTATCCCGCATTAACGGGCAGTAATACTCCCACCTCAAAATTTGGCGGAAGCAAAGAAGTAAGGTGGGAGATAAACTGCCCGTAAAAGCCCGATTCGTTCAACTAATAATCAGTGGGGGATGAAAAACCCCCCCACTGATTAAAGTTTCATTTTATTGTATCATTCACGATATTGATTGTGAGTAGGATGGAAGAGGTCTTCTTCAATATCCCTTACAATAGAAAAATGGTCGACATTATAATGACCATGTAGTGTTTTATTATGATGTTCGATAATTTGTTGTGCTGATAGAATGGTAGAATCGGTCGTTGAGTGGCCATTTTGTATTAAAGTGACATCAAATCCTTGTACGGTTGCGGTTCTAACGGCAGTATCAATACAATGTTCAGTTTTGCATCCTCCTATAATGAGATGACCGATTTCTTTCTCTTTTAAAAGGGTCTGTAAAGAAGTGTTATAAAACGAATTGGTAGCCTGTTTATCTATAATGACTGCTTCAGGAGGTACTGTAATTTCCTTGTGTATTTGAAATCCTCGTCCTATACCGGAAGCAACATCAGTATCTCTGACAAAAATAATCAGAGCATTTGATTGAAGAGCCTTTTGAATGGCTACATTTATTGCAGCTAATAATTGGTCTTTATGAAATACGGCAGCTTCTTGTTCGTTACCGTCAATAAGCTCTTGTTGGGCATCAATAATTAATAGGGCTTGTTTCATTAAATATCTCCTTTTTGAGTAAAATGTATGACTCTCTTTTCATTCCGTTATTTTTGGGCAAACGTCTTCTCAGGTCAATATTCCGAACAGAGTAAAGAAGATAGGTGAGGCATGAAGAAAGTCACTGTTGATTCAAGTTTCACTGTATCTACTTCTAGATGTTGTCAGTAAATCCTGTTTGTATAATGAAATTATTCCAATTTCATTGTTGACCTTCACATCATGTAACACCTTACAATATAACCAAGGGGAGGGATGAAAAGTGAAAATTAGTGAACTTTCAAATATAAATCACCGTCGGTCGTGTTATCTTTAAGCGCTTCAACGTTATATATAGGGATTGCTATAGGAGCGATTGTTGGTGGATTTATTTTGAAGTATAGTTCCATTGTCTATCTTGGTTATATAGGCGCGATATTTGAATTACTTGCGATGGCAATGTTGTTTTTATCATATCGAAAAGCAAGTCAATATAAAGAAGGTGTCAAAGAAAATTCATTCTCATAAAGTCTAAAAACATGTATGATAGGGAAGGGACAATTTTTTGAATTAGGTGGGAACAGCATGCAAACAGTGCAAGATTATCTTTCATTCTTACATACAAAAGGATTCAAATTATCAGAAGAAGCACAAGGATTTATTATGTTTGGTCAAGGATATACGGGTGCATCTGATGGAATTGTGAACGCAGCGATTGAAGCGACGATTAAACATCAATTACAGTTTGATGGGAGTTATTTTGTGGCGCTGTTAGAGAGGTTGAAAGAAGAGAGAATTACGGACAAAAAAAGCGCAAAGGCTTTTATGCGGAAGTTACAAGCATAACTTCACGCAGCCTGCGCTTCTTTTTTTTGTTTTGAAGGAAGTTCAACGAAAATCATGCCTAAGAAAATACAAAGGCAACCAAGTATTGCGGAAATCGAAAGTTGTTCGTTTGCAACAAGAACGCCTGTTAATGCAGCAAAGACAGGTTCCATTGCGAAAATAATGGCGACTCTCGTTGGAGAGGTGTGCTTTTGCGCAGCTGTTTGAATAAAAAAAGCGATTGCTGTTGCAAATAAGGATGTTGCAAGTAGAGCAAATAAAAAGGCATCATTCATCCATAAAGAGATTGAAAATAATTTCTCCCAATCCTCAAATAAAAAAGCACAGATGGTAGAGAAAATTCCAACGGACAATACTTGAGATGTACTTAATAACAGAGGGGATATCTTTTTGGAAAAGATCCCATTAATCAGAATATGTGCCGCAAAGGCAATTGCACAGCCGAGAACAAGCATATCTCCAATATTGAATTGAAAAGAATCACCAGCGGTTAGTAAATATAAGCCAGCTGTAGCAGCGATAATGCCGAGTACGATAAAAGGTGTAGCTTTTTGTTTCAAAAAGATAAATGAAAGAATTGGAACCATAACAACGCTGAGTCCAGTTAAAAATCCTGCTTTAGAGGAAGTGGTATAAATTAATCCAAATGTTTGTAATAAATAACCGATAAATAAGAAGAATCCGACAATTAATCCAGCGATACTACTATCTTGAATTTGTTGTTTTGAAGTTTTTTTCGAAAACATGATTTGGACGAATAACAAAATAATTCCAGCGAATAAAAATCGAACACCATTGAACGTAAATGGACCAACAAATGACATTGCATTTTGAACGACGACAAATGTGGCTCCCCAAATAAAGGAGACAAATAATAAAGCAAGAGGAGCAATCCACCCTTTTTTCACGCTATGACCCCCATTCATTTAGTAAAATAGCTTTTCTTGCTAATTCATCAGCAACTTTGTTTTGACTGCTTGGAATCCACTTTATAAAGAAAAGGTCAAATTTCTCGATGTACGCCAGCGCTTCTTGTAAAAGTGGTGCATACGTTTCGTTTTTTGCATACTCTTTTTCTACTGCACGTTCAACAAGTTGAGAATCTGTGCGAAAAGATACAATGCTATAGTTATGTTCTGTACAATATTTTAATGCAGCGAGTAGTGCATGATATTCTGCTTCATGGTTAGACATCGTTCCAAGCGGTAGTGATAATTGCACTGGCGGTTGTACGCCTTTAATAAAAACGCCAGCACCAGAAGGCCCCGGATTTCCCTTTGATGCACCATCAATATATACTTCGATCAAAACTTAATACCTCCATTATTTATATAGCGTTAGCTTATAGTAAGCCCCCGCCTAAAAATTTCTAAAGGAGGGGGATAGAAAATACGAAAATAAAAATGCATTTTATCCAATTGTAATGCTGTAGCGGCATGTAAATGTTTCATTCGCTTGTAAGGATTGCACACCTTTTTTCTCTTTGAAATCTTTAGCTGGTTCTAATTCATCAGCAATGCCATACCAAGGTTCAATACATAAGAAAGGAGCATCATTACTTTGTGTCCACACACCGACAAATGGGAAGCCTTCAAATGCTACTTTTACAAACTTATTATGTTTATGAGAGCGAATAGAAATTTCACTTGTATTCATATTTTCAAAAATAAGGGCATCATTTTTGAATAAATCGTATGTAAGTGGTAATTCGGTCGTATTTTTAGCGATGAGTCGTTTTTCTTTTGAAAGAAATGCGCCTTCTAGTATGCTTGTTTCTAAATGTTCAGGGCCATGAAATGATAAATGGTAGTCTGTAAATGACCCACCTTCTACTAATGGACAATTGAAGCCTGGATGTGCTCCGATAGAAAAGAACATTTCTTTAGAAGCAGGGTTATGTACTTCGTAAGTAACATGTATATTTTGCTCATCTAGCTCATAAGAAACAGACAACTCAAATTCATACGGATATTTTTGTGAAGTTTCTCGATTGCTGGAGACTGCATAAGTAATTTTTGTTTCACTTTGCTCTTTTATGGAAAATGTAAGGTCGCGAGCGAAGCCGTGTTGTGTTAATGAATAAGGTTTACCATCTACATAATATGTATTGTCCACTAATCTACCGATAATTGGGAATAAAATTGGTGCACAGCGTCCCCAATATTTAGGATTACCTTGCCACATATATTCTGTGTTATCTTCTTTTAAGCGAATGCTTTGTAACTCTGCACCTTTTTCAGAGAGGGAAACGATCAGTTTTTTATTTTGGATTGTTGCTGTCATGAAGCGAAACCTCCTAAATTCTTCATATCCTTTATTATACGTTGTCTATTCGAAAAAGGGTAGTGAATGGTAGAAATCTATTGACGAATGGTTGTCTATTGCGTACAATATAAAATTGTTGTTTAAAAACGAATCACGTGGTTCGAAACCATCCCACGTAAAAAAACTAAGGAGATTTTGTCATGAATATAAAAACATTAGTTGGTAATGGTATTTTAGCGGCATTATACATTGCTGTTTCCGCACTTATTCAGCCGTTTGGCTTTACGAATGTACAATTTCGTATTTCGGAGATGTTTAATCATCTCGTTGTATTTAATAAGAAATCGATTTATGGAATTGTCTTAGGCGTATTTTTAACAAATCTCTTTTTCTCCCCTATGATTGCGTATGATTTAGTATTTGGAGTAGGGCAATCCATTCTTGCACTTCTTGCTACGATTATTTCCATGCGTTTTATTAAGGGTGTTTGGGCTCGTATGATTTTTAATACAGTTATCTTTACAGTTACAATGTTTATGATAGCAATTGAACTTCATCTTGCATTTGACCTGCCATTTTTATTTACATGGCTTACATGCGCAGCTGGTGAATTTGTTGTGATGGCAATTGGTATGCCGGTTATGTATTGGATGAATAAACGAGTGCAATTTAATAGATTTATGTAACATGAATAGAAAGAGCTGCTTCCAATATGGAGCAGCTCTTTTGTATTTTAAAAGTTGACATTCGAATATAATACTATGACTATTGGTAAAATATAATAAAAATACGAAGTCTTATATAAGGGGAAATGAGTATGAAATATAAAATACATTGGCTATATAAAACAAAGTCTAATCTTCAAACAGAATTAACAACAGATTATATGAGTATAGAAGAGACACTTCAATTTGCAGCTGATTTTGAGAAAACAGGAAGAGTAAGAGAACTTGTATTTTACGATGAGATGGACGCGGAATGGACGCTAAAAGAAATGAAAAAGCTCAGTAAGCAAGTAGAAGAAGAACCACAAGACATTCGTATGTACTTTGATGGTGGGTATGACCTGGAAACAAAAGAAGCAGGGATTGGTATATGTATTTACTATAGAAAAGGGAATGGAAATTACCGAGTTCGCCGTAATGCGTACATAGAGGGGATATATGATAATAATGAGGCGGAATATGCGGCATTATTATATGGAATGAATGTACTGGAGGAATTAGGGATTAAATATGAATCGATTACACTTCATGGCGATTCCCAAGTGGCCTTACAGCAATTAGCTGGAGAATGGCCTTGTTATGATGAACATTTGAATCACTATTTAGATCAGATTGAACAAAAAGCAAAGCAAATGAAATTAAAGCTTGTCTGTGAGCCAGTAGCAAGAAAACAAAATAAAGAGGCACATCAATTAGCAACGCAAGCATTGGAAGGAACAGCTATCGACAGTCATAAAGAAATAACCGAATAGAGAGGTGCAGCGGTGAATAAAAAGCAGCTCATTACAGAGGTAAATGATTTATTAGAAACATACTGTGAAGGATGTTTTTTGCAAGAACATTATAGAACAACACGTAGTAAGTATTACGCTCATTCTTTTTGTATTCGGCAATGTACCATTGGCGAAAGGTTAAAAAAATATGGAGATCAATTATCATGAAAAAACATCCAGAGGTAGCTCTCTGGATGTTTTTTCAATGCTTAGCTTCTTGTAATTGATGTTCACATTTACTTAACTTTTTTTCTTCATTCATTAAGAATGGCTCATCTAAATCTGTCGCAACAGATTTCATGATTTCAAGCTGTGAACGTGCAGATTCGACTGCATTTGTCGCATGCTCTAGTGATTCTGGATCCATTGTAATTGTCGCAGAACCTACCATTTTTTGTGCCGTTTCTACGCGGAATTTTACTTCTTCAAAATCATTTACATGTGAACCCATTGTCGATTCCTCCTTTGTATTCTGTTACATTTCACATAGTTTTTACTCTGCAAAAAGGAAATATACAAAGGAATAACAAAGGAGGTTGCCTAGTAGGCAACCTCCTGTTATATGTTGGATTAAAGTTTTACTACGTTAGCAGCTTGAGGTCCGCGGTTACCTTCAACGATGTCGAAAGATACTTCTTGACCTTCTTCTAAAGCTTTGTAGCCGTCGCCTTGAATAGCTGTGAAATGTACGAATATATCGTCAGCGCCTTCCATTTCGATAAATCCAAAACCTTTTTCGTTGTTAAACCATTTTACTTTTCCTTGCATGTTACAATTCCTCCTAAAAAACGATTACTTTTCATTTAGTAACATTCGCCTGAAATGTTTGCAAATTCATAAAACTAAAAATGCTATATTCTCGAATATTCTGCTAAATGATAATTTAAATATACACGAAATGGTAGATTTTAGTCAAGTAAGCGTTTTTATCTTTTTGTATTTTTAAATAATTTTCCACTCAAGTTTTTTTCATGGTATAGGACGAGTTCACTTTTTAATATGTTTAAGTGAATGCTGTACATAGTGAGGTGAGAGAATGGATCAGTCTTATCTATTAGATAATGAAGGAATGAAAAATAGGGTAGATATACCGAGTTGGGTTTCTGAGGAGTTTACAAATTTTTCTCATGTTGTATTGGATCCAACCTTTCCGTGCTATTTTGGATTAACGGCCTTAAAGAAGAATGAACTTCGGTATTCGTTTCTTTCCCATGATGATTGGAATCATTTACCGCATACGATGCTTTCTTTTTTAGATCTAATGCACGAACGACCAGTTGTAAGAAGGGGTTTTTTTCTTTTTGTAGAACCAGAACTTGAAGAACAGTCCATTGAACATTACCGGTCCTATTTTTGGAGAGTACTACAATATTTACATGAAGCAGATGAACAGCCATGGCCTGAAAAAATTCCCGAAAATCCAGATCATCATTTATGGGAATTTTCGTTTGGCGGCGAGCCTATGTTTGCGTTTGGAAATGCGCCTGCTTACAAACAAAGAAAAACGCGGCATTTAGGGAACTCACTTATTATTGGATTTCAACCGCGTATCATTTTTGATGGACTAGAAGGGGATCGACCAAAAGGTTCCTATTCACGGCAAATGGTTAGAGAGCGGGTTGAAAAGTGGGATCAGTTGCCAAAGCATCCGAATATTAGCCACTACGGTGATCCTGACCATCGAGAGTGGAAGCAATATTTTATTGGAGACGACATTGAACCGATTAAAGGAAAATGTCCATTTCATCATAAAGTAGAAAAATGAAAGCCGCCCATGGACGGCTTTTTTGCATATTTTGGATAAAAAAGGACATTTTAATTATGTATATTTTTTCGTAAAAGCTAGTCTATTTTTCGTAGTTTTCTCATTTGCTAATAGAAAAAGGAATAGAAAGGATAGAGCGATGTTTGGAGTAATTATACAGCAAATTGTACTAGGTATTTCATTAGCTGCACCAGTAGGACCAATTAATATTGAAATGTTAAAAAGAGGAATTGAACGTGGTTTTTGGCACGCTTGGGTTGTTGGAATAGGAGGAATGAGTGCAGATATTTTATTTATGCTCCTTATTTATTTTGGTTTATCTTCTGTATTTATGTATACATATGTACAAGCCTTTATGTATTGCACAGGATTTTTCTTACTGTTTTATTTAGGGTTCCAAAGTGTAAAACAAGGAATTTTACACTCGAATATGGAATATAAACAAGAAGAGGTAGGTGGGCTTCAGCAGTCCTTTATGGCTGGATTTTTAATTGCGATATCCAATCCATTAAATCTTGTTTTTTGGTTTGGTGTATATGGGAGTACACTTAGCTCACTACTTACAAAAGTAACCAAGCAAGAAGCCTTTTTGTATAGTCTTTGTATTATTATTGGCATTATTTTATGGAATTTAAATATTGCTTTTTCCGTTCATTTTGGACGAACATTGCTTAAACAAAAAGCGCTTGGCTATATTACAGCGGGGGCTGGAATCATTCTAGTCGGGTATTCTATCCATTTTGCGTACAAAGCTTTACAGTTGTTCACATAAGATTGAAGGGGAGATTTTTATGTATCGAACCACTATTAATGGAAAAGAAATCATTATTACATTAGCACCAAAAATTCGAAAAGAAGTTACTGACAGAAATCCATTATATGAAGCTGTTCTTCATACTATTGAAAGATTATTACAAACAAAGCAACCAACATTTGCTGTAAATCATGATGTATTCGGCCTGATTATTGGGGAAGTGCAGAGGGGAGAAGTAACTGTTTTTGCAGTTGAACACATCATTCCAAAGCAAAATATATTTGGTTCCAAGAACTTTTTTGCTACAATAGAACAGCAAGCAAATTTGTAATGAGAATAAAATAAATAGATAAGAAACGGTCGTAACAATATGTTACGGCTGTTTTTTGAAGAAAGGGGGAAGAGTAAATGAAAAGGGTGATGAAGGAGTTCTTTTTCCAACATGATATTGTCATTATGTCCGGGGTATTGATACTGTTTATCATTATTTTGAAAATGCAATTATTTACAGGGATAGCATTGTTGGCATGTTTTGCAGGGATTATTTTTTATACAATCAATGAGTATGTAACACATCGATTTTTATTTCATATTAAACCTCCTAAAAATCCATTTTTACTGAAAATGTTAAGGAGATTACATTATGATCATCATGTGTACCCTGATGATTTAAAACTATTGTTTTTACCAGTTTGGTATAGCTTGCCAGGGTTCGCGATTTATTTGTTCATTTTGTATGGATTTACAAGTAATATAACGATTACACTTTCATTTGGAATTGGGATGATTATTATGCTGCTTATTTATGAATGGAAACATTATATCGCACATAAGCCAATTCGACCGCTGACTCATTTTGGTAGATGGTTAAAGAAGCAGCATATACTGCATCATTATAAAAATGAAAATTATTGGTTTGGT
This sequence comes from Bacillus sp. JJ1127, assembly GCF_036965845.1. NCBI lineage: Bacteria > Bacillati > Bacillota > Bacilli > Caryophanales > Bacillaceae > Bacillus > Bacillus sp. JJ1127. The sequence continues at coordinate 11,225 of NZ_JBALQK010000108.1, forward strand.
GTGTCGAATCCAGTTTATGATTTCTTATTTGGCACGTATAAAAATGGAAAAGATGTCGAATTAAGTGAGACGGCGCGTAACCTAGAAAAAGAAAAGGAAAAAGAAGTGGTGCAATGAGCACTGCTTTTTCTTTAACGCGCAGTAATACTCCTATTTCAAAATTCAGCGAAAGCAAAGAAGTTAAGTAGGAAGTAAACTGTCTGTAAAAGACCGATTCGTGAGGGATAATCACTAGTAGAGATGAAGAGAATGCTCACTGGCGAAAGTTTCATTTTATTTCAAAAAAATATATTAAAAAAATGGAAAAATATGACGAAAGATGTCTATCGAAAAATCTTTGCAGAGAAGAAGAGATTGTCTAAAATGAATATAAGTTTCTGAATATTTACAAAATTTAATTTTTTAGGAGGCAAGGGGGAATTTGATTTAAAGAATGAGGGAGAGGGGACTTGAGAAATGAAACGAGATGATAGTTCAGCACGCAAGTTACAAAGTGAGGTAAATTATACAGAAGTCGTTCAGTCAGCAGAATTTCAATCACTGTTAGAAAAGAAACGAAAATTTATTATTCCTATGACCATTTTCTTTTTGAGCTTTTTTATTGCATTACCTATTTTGACATCTTATTCAAAAGTATTAAATACACCAGCATTTGGTGATGTGACATGGGCGTGGATTTTTGCTTTTGCCCAATTTGTGATGACGTGGGGTTTGTGTATGATTTATAGCAAAAAAGCAGAGTCATTTGATGAAATTTCGCAGGGAATCCTTCAAAAAATGCAAAAAGGGAGGGGATAAATTTGAATACAACTGCGTTTGCACTCTTTTTAATTATTGTTCTTGGTACGCTTGTCATAACATATTTTGCATCGAAAAAAACGAAAAATGCGAGTGAGTTTTATACAGCAGGGGGGGGATTAACTGGCTGGCAAAATGGCCTGGCCATTGCGGGGGATTATATGTCAGCTGCCTCGTTTCTTGGAATTGCTGGAGCTGTAGCGTTAACTGGATTTGATGGCTTTTTTTATAGTGTTGGTTTTCTCGTTGCCTATTTAGTTGTATTATATCTTGTTGCGGAACCGCTTAGAAATTTAGGGAAGTATACATTAGCCGATATGATTGCAGCACGTTTTGATGCGAAGAAGGTGCGAAGTATTGCCGCTTTAAATACGATGACAATTTCAATTTTCTATATGATTGCCCAATTAGTAGGAGCGGGTGCACTTATTAAATTACTATTAGGAATTGAATATACGACATCTGTTTTAATTGTTGGAACACTAATGACAGTGTATGTTATTTTCGGCGGTATGACGGCAACAAGTTGGGTGCAAATTGTCAAAGCTGTCTTACTCATGGCAGGAACGTTTATTATTTCAGTTATTGTGTTCGCGAAATTTAATTTTAGTATTACAGAAATGTTTGCTCAGATGAAAACAGCTACACCACTGAAGGAAGCTTTCTTAAATCCTGGTGTGAAATACAAAGATGGATTAGATACGATTTCTTTAAACTTAGGCCTTGTTCTTGGAACAGCAGGTTTACCTCATATTCTGGTACGATTTTTTACTGTTCGTGATGCCAAAACAGCACGCCAATCTGTCGTATGTGCAACTTGGTTAATTGGAGCTTTTTATATTATGACGATTTTCCTAGGTTTTGGAGCAGCTGCGTTTGTAGGAAATACTGCCATTATTCAGGCGAACCCAGCTGGTAATATGGCAGCACCGTTATTAGCAAAAGCACTTGGAGGAGATTTCTTATTTGCTTTCGTTTCTGCAATTGCATTTGCAACAATTTTGGCAGTTGTAGCGGGTCTCGTGTTAACAGCCGCTTCAGCATTTGCGCATGATTTCTATAATGAGATTATTCGTAAGGGCAAGGCAACAGAAAAAGAACAAGTATCAATGGCGCGCTATGCATCCATTGGCGTGGCGGTATTATCTATTATTTTAGCGTTATTTGCTCAAACGTTAAATGTTGCGTTCTTAGTGTCGTTAGCATTTGCGGTTGCTGCCAGTGCAAATTTACCAGTTATTTTATTTACGATTTATTGGAAGCGTTTTAATACGACGGGGGCAATTTGTGGTATGATTGTCGGTCTTGTCTCAGCAATTGTGCTAGTGGCATTGAGTCCAAATGTTTGGAATCCTGTAGCGGGGAAAGCGATTTTTGTGGGAGAAGCACTATTCCCTTATACAACACCTGGAATTATTTCTATTCCACTTGGATTTTTAGCGGCATACTTAGGGACAATTTTTTCAAGTAAGAAAGAAGATGCAGCAAAATTTGATGAAATTCTCGTGAAATCTAATACGGGTCACGGAGTGAGTGACGTTTCTGCACACTAAAAGAACATGAGCTTTCCAAAATATTTGGAAGGCTTTTTTTATTTTGTAATTTTGTTTTAAATATTACTTGTTATTTGGTAGGATTTGTCTTATGAGTGTGGAATGAAAATAGGCAGAGAGAAGTTTTAACTTATCATGGCACCAGTGCAGCTTGGAGAAGAATAAGTTGTTATGGAAGGTGGAAGATATGATGAAAACGAAACAAACAGATTCATTACTAGCAAAGGATGAACAGTATGTGTGGCATGGAATGCGCCCGTTTAGTCCAAATAGTACAATGGTTGGGGCAAAAGCGGAAGGTTGCTGGGTAGAAGATATAGAAGGAAAACGATATCTAGATGGTATGAGTGGTCTTTGGTGTGTGAATAGTGGATATGGGAGAAAAGAGCTTGCTGAGGCAGCGTATGAGCAACTGCAAACATTATCGTATTTTCCCATGTCACAATCGCATGAACCAGCGATTCGACTTGCTGAAAAATTAAACGAGTGGCTCGGAGGAGAATATGTCATTTTCTTCTCTAATAGTGGATCGGAAGCGAACGAAACAGCTTTTAAAATTGCAAGGCAATATTATGCATATAAAGGGGAACAGCATCGCTATAAAATTATGTCACGTTATCGTGGCTATCATGGTAATACAATGGCGGCGATGGCAGCGACAGGACAAGCACAGCGTAAATATCAATATGAACCATTTACTTCAGGTTTTTTACATGTGACGCCGCCAGATTGTTACCGAATGCAAGGAGTGGAATCGCAAAATATTTACGATGTGGAGTGTGTGAAAGAAATTGACCGTGTTATGACGTGGGAGCTAAGTGAAACGATAGCTGGATTTATAATGGAACCAATTATTACAGGTGGTGGTATTTTGATGCCTCCACAAGATTATATGAAAGCTGTTCATGAAATCTGTCAAAAACATGGAGCACTCCTTATTAGTGATGAAGTGATTTGTGGTTTTGGCCGTACCGGAAAAGCGTTTGGTTTTATGAATTACGATGTAAAGCCTGACATTATTACAATGGCAAAGGGAATTACGAGTGCATATTTGCCGTTATCAGCAACAGCGGTGAAGAAAGAAATTTATGAAGCGTTTAAGGGAACAGGAGAATATGAATTTTTCCGTCATATTAACACATTTGGCGGGAATCCAGCTGCTTGTGCGTTAGCACTTAAAAACTTAGAAATTATGGAAAATGAAAATTTAATTGAGCGCTCCGCACAAATGGGATCGCTTTTATTAGAACAATTAAGAGACGAGATTGGAGATCATCCGCTTGTTGGAGACATTAGGGGAAAAGGGCTATTAGTCGGTATAGAATTAGTAAATGATAAGGAAACAAAAGAACCAATTGATAATGATAAAATTGCAAGTGTCGTGAACGCTTGTAAAGAAAAAGGATTAATCATTGGACGTAACGGAATGACAACTGCAGGCTATAATAATGTTTTAACATTAGCACCGCCTCTTATTATTTCAAGTGAAGAAATCGCTTTTGTTGTAGGGACATTAAAGACAGCGATGGAACGCATTTAATAAAAAAACGAGATGATTGTCTTGTGAAGACAATCATCTCGTTTT
>NZ_JBALQK010000109.1:0-5459 GCF_036965845.1 Bacillus sp. JJ1127
CCCACCTAAAAAGAGGGGGGTATGTCGTTTTTTTAATTGATGTATATATAAAAATAAATATTTTCTACATCCTTTTAAAGAAAAAAGCCGTCAAATGACGACTCTTAGTACACAATTTCTAAATCTAAACCTGGATAATTTTGCTGACGGAACGCTTCATAAATTAAAATTGCTGCTGTATTTGATAAGTTTAATGAACGAACTTTATCTGTCATCGGAATACGTAAACAATGATCAAAATTTTCTTCGATTACGTTTGCCGGTAATCCATTTGTTTCTCTTCCAAATACAAAGTAGTAATCTTTTTCACGATTACTATAATCAAACGCTGTATGTGCCTTTTCACCATACTTTGTTAAATAGAAAAATTCACCATCTTTATTTTTTTCATAAAACTCTTCAATTGAATCATAATACGTAATTTTTACGTGCTGCCAATAATCTAGACCAGCACGTTTTAACATTTTATCATCCGTTGAAAATCCAAGCGGTCGAATTAAATGTAATTCTGTTCCAGTGGCTGCACAAGTACGTGCAATGTTCCCTGTATTTGCTGGAATTTCTGGTTGATATAAAACAACATGTACTCCCACGTGATATTCACCTCTATTTTTTGTCTACTACGTATTATACCACTTGAGCGAAAAATCTCTACCCATTAATAATATGAAAAAATTTATATTTCATTTGTGGTGTGTACTTACTCGAATCTTCATAATTCCAATAACGACGGCGACTGTTAGCAGAATGTGCATTTACAAGCGGCATACCATCCGCATCCTTTGCTACTACAATTGTTGTATGATTCCACCTTCCATCATCTTCAAAATCATAGGCAATTACATCTCCAAGTATAAGTTCTTCGGGTTTTTCCATTGCTTTAGCCTGAAGTCCTGCTGTAGCGCCTGACAAATACCAATAAAATGAATGAGCTACTGCCCAGCTCCAACTCCACTGATTTTCCCTTTGCCACCAGCCTTTACGAATGTTAGGATATCCTGTCATTGGTGTCTCCCCTGCATGTAGACACTGTGAAATAAAATTCGTACAATTATCAGGAAAATTGCGATATGCTGGGTTTCGATCATCCCACCAGCGTTCCGCATATTTAACCGCTTCTAGACGATTATATTGATATGAACTAGACTTCCCTTTCTTTCCCTCACGTTCTAGTGTTCCACTATTTACAGTTTCTTCTTTCATTTCAATAACATGATCTTTTGCAATACATCCATCTTTTAAACGCAAACGTCGTATTAATTGTTCCTCTTCAATATAAAATAATTCTTTATGATGGATTAAATATTTCAAATGTACTTGATAATCAACTTCTTGATATGCCCTGCTATTTAATTGTCTAATAAAAGAAACATCTGCTGTTGCTTTTACTATTTCAGCACCACGTTTTTGAAACAAGCTTTTTTTTCTTTGCAATACTTGCAATAAATCTGCAGGAATTTCATCTGCATTTATACGTTTATTTGTTATAAATGCTAAAAATTGTTTCATCTGTTTTTCAATATGTGATCTTACAATCATTTCCTCTCCCTCCCATATTACAATATGAAGAAGGGTAATATTATCTACTGTTTTTTCTGTGCCAACAATTCAAGTCCACGATTCATTTCATGAAGGACTTCTTCATCTTTCTCACGTTCCATTGCTTTTTCAATGGCTGCTCCTACTTCATCGCCGCCAATTTTACCAAGTGCCCATGCTGCGGTCCCCCGCATTACCGGTCTTGGATCATCTTTCATAACACCTATTAAATCAGGAATTGCTGCCGTTTCTTTAAAATGAGCAAGCGCTAAAATTGCATTTCGTTGCAGTGGTTTTTTCCCCCGCCACGATCCTGACATAATACCATACTTCTCTTTAAAATCTCGATTGCTAATCGTTAAAAGTGGTAATAATAACGGCTTAACTAACTCTGGATCCGGCTCCATTTCGGGATGATTATGAAAATCTTTCCCTTTATTTTTCGGACAAACTGTTTGACATGTATCACATCCGTATATACGGTTTCCAATCTTATCTCGATATTCTTCAGGTAAGAAACCCTTCGTCTGTGTTAAAAACGCAATACATTTTTTAGAATCCAATTGTCCGCCCTGTACAAGTGCTCCTGTTGGGCAAATATCAATACACTTTGTACAGCTGCCACACTGATCTTCTATCGGCTGGTCAGGGGGAAATGGTACGTTCGTAATCATTTCACCTAAATATACATAAGAGCCAAATTCAGGGGTAATAATAGAACAATTCTTTCCACTCCACCCAATGCCAGCACGTTCCGAAACAGCACGATCACTCAATTCTCCTGTATCCACCATTGACTTCACTTCTATATCTGGAAGTTTCTCAATTAAATATGCCTCTAATTTCTGCAAGCGGTCTCGTAAAACAAGGTGATAATCTTGTCCCCAAGAAGCTCGACAGAAAATACCTCTTCGCTCTCCTCGCTTACTTAACGGCGCATTTTTCAACTTTGACGGGTATGCTAACGCAATCGCAATAATTGACTTTGCACCAGGCAATAACAGCTGTGGATTTGTTCTTTTTTCAATATCAGGTTCTTCAAAACCAGACTGATAATTTAATTGTTGCTGCTGAATTAAACGCTGTTTTAATTCTTCAAATGATGAAGCACTCGCAAAACCTATTTTATCTATTCCAATCGTCTTACTATACGCTATTACTTCTTGCTTTAATTTCTCAAAATCCATGCTTAAGCTTCCTCCTACGATGAATACATACACCTCATCTAACAAGTAGCCACCTACTGTTGGTTAGCAATTCACTTCGTAATCATACTCTTTAATTCTATTTTCCCATAAAATTATCATTTCCAAACATTAAAAAACGCAATGCCTCGTTTATCTTAGAAACGAAACACTGCGTTGATCACAATTTATTATGAGAATATGAAATAAGATCTGGAGCGGGTGAAGGGAATCGAACCCTCGACCAGAGCTTGGAAGGCTCTTGTTTTACCACTAAACTACACCCGCAAATATGAAAAAACATAAGTCATTGAAATAACTTATGTAAAATATTATAGCATGTAACAAAAGTCCAAACAAGAATTTTATCGAAAAAAGTCGAAAAAGTGATGATATACTCATCACTTTTTCAATTCTTTATCAATTTCCTTTTTGATACTATCATAATCTGGATTCGCAAGATTTCCATTTACATATACTGAAGGAGCACCTGGTACTTTTAGTTTTTTTGCGTGATCTGAATCCTGTCGTACTTTATCTTGCATTTCCTTGCTATGTAAATCTTTTTTAAACTGCTCCACATTCACTTTCGGAAGTTTTTCCTTTACTATATTAAGAAGCAGTTCTTCTGTAATCCATTCTTCATTTTCTTTCTTCTGATTCTGATAGATTTCATTATAGAATGTCCAGAATGATTCTGGATCCTGTTTATAAATCGCCTCACCAGCAGCAGCACCTAAATCAGAATCTTTTCCGATAAATGGGAAGTTAATAAAATAAAACTTTACTTTACCTTTATTAATATAATCTTCTTTTAAACGAGGTAATACTGTCGAATCCCAAGTTCGACAAGCTGGACATTTAAAATCTCCAAATTCTACAATCTTAACAGGAGCATCTTCCTTACCTAAAGATTGTTGTGTGGAATAAGCAAACATCTCATCCCCTTTATCTTTCTTGTCATTTATAATACTATACACAATTGTCCCTATTACGATTAATACTGCGACAGAAAAAACAATACCAAGAACCATGATTTTGTTTGATGATTTCATATACATTCCTCTTTAAATTCATATTCTGTATACATTTTTGTATACATTACACATAATATCAATACTTATACAAGTCACGCAATGAACACGCTCACATAATTTCCAAAAACATAACAAATGTGACGATATTGTGTCCCCTTTTTTCATATTTTATTCATAAAAAAGAAGCTCCTATATAGGAACTCCCTTTAGCTTACAGCTTTTTCACGTGCTGTCTTTTGCATGGAATGCTCTGTTTTAATATCGTGACGAATCACTAATTTCTCACTTACAGCTTGCATATATTCATCATGATTAATGTATCCTTGTCGCTCCATTAGTTTTAAAACAACATTTCGTCTTTCTACTGCTTTATCATAATTCTCTGCAGGTGAATAATAGGCAGGTGCCTTTACTACAGCAGCCATCATAGCACTCTCACTCAATGTTAATTGATTGACCTTTTTACCAAAGTATAAATTTGCCGCCTTTTCAATTCCCCATGCACCTTCTCCATAATAAATATTGCTCACATATAATTTTAAAATCTCATCTTTAGTAAATGTGCGCTCAATTTTTTTTGTATAAAAAATTTCTTTCCATTTCCGAGAAAACGTACGTTCATTAGATAGAAAAACATTTTTTGCAAGCTGTTGTGTAATTGTACTTCCGCCCTGTACAACACCACCAGCTTTTATATTTTCAATAGAAGCACGCACAATTGCTATATAGTCTAAACCGTTATGATGATAAAACCTTTTATCCTCTGTCGCAATAAATGCGTGAGCTAGTGAATCTGGTATCACTAATTGAGTAGGTACATGTAACTTACTAATATCACTTCGTTCAATCATTACATTTCCGATAAATAATAATGTACAACTTAGTAATAATAATAAAATAATAGCTTTATAAAAAAATTTTGCAATCGGATTGAATGAAACTTTTTGGTGATAGTTTACCCTAGATAATACTCGTTCTTTCATCGTGCACACCTCTTTTCCGTACATCATATATAATTCTTAAATTAAGAATACATTTTCTTTAAAGAACGTCCAATCGATTTTTCTTACCTATACCTTACAATGTTGTAAGGTATAAAGTTAAACTTTAATCAATCGGGCTTTTACGGGCCGTTTATCTCTCACCTAACTTCTTTAGAAAAGCGGAAGCGGCTCGCTCAGAATCACAGGACATTGAAGTCCCAACAGAGAGGCGCTTTTTGCCTCGTCCGAGGGAGTGAAACGACCGAAGATTCTAGCCGCTAGAGTTGGACAATGCTTTCGCCAAATTTTGAGGTGGAAGTATTACTGCCCGCGAATAGCGGGATAAAAAACATATTGTATCACAATACCTCTTAACTTCCTATTCATATGAAAACTTGAATAGGAAGCCCTCATTCTTCTATTATATCATTTGAGATGCATCTGTTTTTTGAGCGGTGAACTGATTTTTTGACCAAGTTTCTTTATAACAGTATAACCATTATACAGAACAAACGTTCTATTAATCAATACTAACTTTCTAATTTCCGTTTCAAAATAACTATACTTTTAGTTTGACCTTTCTCCTTACATATTAGACGATTTTCTTTACACAAAAAGAAAGGTTAGTCGTTTGAGATGATCTCAAGCGACTAACCTATAGACCAACAAAAAACCTCTCTTTTTAAGTGGGAGAGAGCATCTATTCATGCATAGAA
>NZ_JBALQK010000110.1:0-24039 GCF_036965845.1 Bacillus sp. JJ1127
TGTAGTGAATAATAGGAAAAATAAATAGCAATTATCTAATACTTTGTTGCATATTGTCAAGTTTCATCAGTTTTTCACATTTTCGAGGTAACAATTTCTTTAAAAATATTGAATTATACAGGAGAATCGTATAATATAGGCGTTGATAATGATTTATCTACATCTTTGTAGTATAGAATTTGTAAAAATTGCCTACAAATGAAAGTAAGACTCATTTTATGATCATTATACAGTCCTATCTTTGGGAGGAGGTGAATGGCATGAACAAGACAGATTTAATCAATGCTGTTGCAGAAGCAAGTTCCCTTTCTAAAAAGGATGCAACAAAAGCAGTTGACGCTGTTTTTGATTCTATCTTAGAAGCTTTAAAACAAGGTGATAAAGTACAATTGATCGGATTCGGTAACTTCGAAGTTCGTGAGCGTGCGGCTCGTAAAGGACGCAACCCACAAACTGGTGAGGAAATTGAAATCGCTGCAAGCAAAGTACCTGCATTCAAACCTGGTAAAGCGTTAAAAGATGCGGTTAAATAATCCTTACATATTAACAGGGAAGAAGAGTTTCCTTTTTGGAGACTCTTCTTTTTGCTTTTAAAATCATAAATATGCTAGAATGTGTTCGTATCACTTTTAGGTTTTTCGGGAGGGCTAGCGGATGGCAAAAGTTAATTTAGAACAAATTGAGCAAGCAGTGCGCCTTATTTTAGAGGCAATTGGAGACGATCCAAATCGCGAGGGAGTACTTGATACACCAAAACGTGTTGCAAAGATGTATGCAGAAGTATTCTCAGGGATGCATGAAGATCCAAAGGAACACCTGCATAAAGTATTTGGAGAAGATCACGAAGAGCTTGTATTAGTAAAAGATATTCCATTTTATTCGATGTGTGAGCATCACCTTGTTCCGTTTTATGGAGTTGCTCATGTTGCATATATTCCACGTGGTGGAAAAGTCACAGGTTTAAGTAAGTTAGCTCGTACGGTAGATACAATTGCACGCCGTCCACAACTTCAAGAACGTATTACATCAACAGTAGCTAATTCTATTATGGAAGTACTAGAACCACATGGCGTGATGGTAGTTGTGGAAGCAGAACATATGTGTATGACAATGCGCGGTGTGAAAAAACCTGGTGCAAAAACAGTAACTACAGCAGTGCGTGGCGTATTAGAAAATGATGCAGCAGCACGTAGTGAAATTTTGTCTTTTATTAAGACGAAGTAAAGAAAAGCGGGAAACTGCTTTTCTTTTTTATTTATCTTGCTATTTTTTGGAAATAATACCACTAATTGACAGTAGATAACAAGTAATGGAGATTAGAAAAAACTTGTTAGTTACAGTTTCACGTTATTGTGTATATAGGGCTTTACTTGCAGTTTGTTTGAATCAACCAAGTTTTGGTTATAGAAAATAGACTGTATGTGTTATAATAAGTTTTATGAATTAGAAAACAAGGGTGATTTTTGTGTGTGACATCTACGGAGGGTATGCGGGTATAAAGGAGCAGTTGCTAGCAAAACTGCGCCATCCTTATTTTATAAATTATATTGAAGAACCAGTTATTGATGAGGAAAAAGTAGTACTTTTATATGCTGCTTTAAAGAGTGCAAATTTACATAAAGAACAGATTGATCACTATGTGGTAACGATTATGCTTGTACAAATTGCTCTTGATACACATGAAAAGGTATCAAATAAAGCGGATAAAGAAACAAGTGGATTTCATAAGCGTCGTCAACTCACAGTCCTTGCGGGTGATTATTATAGTGGCTTGTATTATTATTTACTTTCAATGAATTGTGATATTGTACTTATTCGTGCACTTGCTGAAGGAATCAAAGAAATTAATGAACATAAAATTATGTTATATCAGAAGGAGTATCAAATAGTTGATGAAGTCATTGAAAGTGTGATGATGATTGAATCAGCACTTCTGCAGAAAACATGTGACCATTTTCATTTACCGCATTGGAAGTCGTTTATGGCGTATGTATTAGGGAGAAATCGTCTTCAAAGAGAGTATCAATTGCATGCTGAAAGACAAAATGTACCTGTTTTTCAAGCGGTTCAAGCAACTCTATCAAATGATGATGACAGAAACGTGGAAACCGTCTTTAAAGAGTGGTTAGAAGAAATGAACAAACAAGAACATACATTTCTACAAAGTCATAAAGAAATTGACGGTATAGTTTCTACTTTAAAAGACAAATTGAGAACATAAGCAATTTTATATTGGAAGAAGGGTAAGAGCATGCAGCAATCAAAAGAAGAAAGAGTACATGACGTATTTGAGAAAATCTCTGATAAATACGATGTAATGAATTCGGTTATTAGTTTTCAAAGACATAAAGCATGGCGTAAAGAAACAATGCGAATTATGGATGTAAAACCTGGTAGTAAGGCATTAGATGTGTGCTGTGGAACTGCGGATTGGACAATTGCGCTTGCTAATGCTGTTGGTCCAAACGGAAAAGTATATGGTTTAGATTTTAGTGAAAATATGCTATCTGTTGGTAAGGAAAAAGTAAAGGCTTTAGGATTAAAACATGTAGAACTTATGCATGGGAATGCAATGGAGCTTCCGTTTGAAGATGATACATTTGACTATATAACAATTGGTTTTGGATTGCGTAACGTTCCAGATTATATGCATGTATTAAAAGAAATGACTCGCGTGGTAAAGCCGGGTGGAAAAGTGATTTGTTTAGAAACATCACAACCAACGATGATAGGTTTCCGTCAAATGTATATATTGTATTTTAAATATATTATGCCGTTGTTTGGAAAGATGTTTGCAAAAAGTTATAAGGAATATTCATGGCTTCAGGAATCCGCTAGCACATTCCCTGGGATGAAAGAATTAGCAAATATGTTTGAAGCTGCTGGACTTGAGCGTGTGCAAGTGAAACCATTTACTTTTGGGGTAGCAGCTATGCATTTAGGGTTTAAACCCGAATCAAAATAGAAAAAAGACGTTTTAGGTTAAGGTGAACAATATGAAGTTACAACTTATGTACTCTTTTTTACGATCGGATATTAATGTAATAGAAAAAGAATTAAAAAAGGTTGTTGCCTCAGAGCAGCAGTTAGTGGAAGAGGCGGCGTTACAGCTCATTGAGGCTGGTGGGAAACGAATTCGCCCTGTTTTTGTATTGCTTGCAGGGAAGTTTGGGGACTATAAGTTAGATGCAATTAAGCATGTGGCAGTTGCATTAGAACTCATTCATATGGCTTCCCTTGTTCATGATGATGTGATTGACGCAGCACTTTTGCGACGTAGTAGTGCGACGGTGAATGCGAAATGGGGAGATCGTATCGCAATGTATACAGGGGATTATTTGTTTGCGAAGTCTCTTGAGTGCATTACGAATTTAGAAGTTCCAGCAGCTCATCAAGCTTTATCTTACACGATTTTGGAAGTGTGTAAAGGTGAAATTGAACAAATTAAAGACAAGTATAACTATGATCAAAATTTAAGAACATATTTGCGAAGAATAAAGAGAAAAACAGCGTTGTTGATTGCTGCGAGTTGTCAGTTAGGAGCAATTGCTTCAGGTGCGAATCGTGATACTGTACAGCGTTTGTTTTGGTATGGGTATTTTGTTGGTATGTCTTATCAGATTATTGATGATATTTTAGATTTTGTCTCAACAGAAGAAAAGCTTGGAAAGCCTGCAGGAGGCGATTTGTTGCAGGGGAATGTTACGCTGCCAGCTTTGTATGCTATGGAGGATCCAAAGCTTCGTGAAAAAATTGTATCAGTTCATGAAAATACAACGGCAAGTGAAATGAAAGAAATTATTCATGCGATTAAAATGAGTCCAGCAATTGATCAAGCATTCGCATTTAGTGAACGTTATTTACATAAAGCATTAGAAGTAATAAAACCATTACCGCGCGGGCAGGCAAAATATGCTTTGCAAAATGTTGCAAAGTATATTGGAAAAAGAAAATTTTAATGGTTTGTTCTTAAAAATAAAATAATCTCTCTATTTCAAAAATATTGCACAATTATGATAAGGGTGTTAATATGTGTGTGGGGATGTACAATTACATACATAATTTAGAAGTGGAGAGATTTTTTATGGAAAAAACATTTTTAATGGTAAAACCAGACGGTGTACAACGTGCTTTCATTGGGGAAATTGTAGCTCGTTTTGAGAAAAAGGGCTTTCAATTAGTTGGCGCGAAATTAATGCAAGTTACTCCAGAAATTGCAGGAAAACATTACGCTGAGCACACAGAAAAACCTTTCTTTGGTGAGTTAGTAGATTTCATTACATCTGGTCCTGTTTTTGCGATGGTATGGCAAGGTGAGGATGTAGTAAATACTGCTCGTAACATGATGGGTAAAACAAAACCAAGTGAAGCAGCACAAGGTACAATTCGTGGCGATTTTGGTTTAACAGTTGGGAAAAATATTATTCATGGTTCTGATTCTGTAGAAAGTGCAGAACGTGAGATTGGTATCTTCTTCAAAGAAGAAGAATTAGTAGACTACTCAAAATTAATGAATCAATGGATTTACTAATTATTTCAAGATAATTTGTAAACGCTTTAATCATTGTGATAATAGTGAAAAGTGCAAGGAGAATAGAATTATTCTTCTTGCACTTTTTTTAAATTTCAATTGGTTACGAAGCTAGGTTGGTTGTGATATATTGATACTTAAAGTAAATGGCAAATCAATATGATAGGCCAATGAAAAATGTGGTAAAACAGGAAGCTTATTTACTACATAAATTTTTAATTTTCTTATAGAATTATGAGAGATAATCGTTTTTTACATAGCGTGAAAAATATATATGAAAAGAGGAATGACCGATGCGATATATTACAGCTGGTGAATCTCATGGTCCCCAACTTACAACGATTTTAGAAGGGGTTCCAGCGGGACTATCTTTAGTGGCGGATGATATAAACGAAGAATTAGCACGAAGACAGAAAGGATACGGCCGCGGAAGACGAATGCAAATTGAAAAAGATCAAGTGCAAATTGTTAGCGGTGTTAGACATGGAAAAACAATTGGATCTCCAGTTGCACTTGTTGTTGAAAATCGTGATTTTACACATTGGACAAAGATTATGGGAGCAGAGCCTCTAACAGAACAAGAAGCAAAAGAGATGAAAAGACAAGTTACAAAGCCTAGACCTGGACATGCTGATTTAAATGGTGCGATTAAATACGGCCATCGAGACATGAGAAACGTACTTGAACGATCCTCGGCACGTGAAACGACAGTTCGTGTTGCAGCTGGTGCTGTCGCTAAAAAGATTTTAGCTGAATTAGGCATACAAGTTGCTGGACATGTTGTGGAAATTGGTGGTGTACGAGCAGAAAAACTTACATACAGCTCTATTGAAGAATTACAAACCATTACGGAAGCATCTCCTGTGCGTTGTTTAGATGAAGAAGCAGGTAAAAAAATGATGCAAGCTATTGATGATGCGAAGGCAAATGGTGATTCTATTGGTGGGATTGTAGAAGTTGTTGTAGAAGGAATGCCGATTGGGGTAGGTAGCTATGTGCATTACGATAGAAAATTAGATGCAAAATTAGCAGCGGCAGTTATGAGCATTAATGCTTTTAAAGGTGTAGAAATTGGAATTGGATTTGAAGCTGCGCATAGACCGGGCAGTCAAGTTCATGATGAAATTCTTTGGGATAAAGAAAACGGGTATACAAGAAAAACGAATCACGCGGGTGGATTAGAGGGTGGTATGACAACAGGAATGCCCGTTGTTGTGCGCGGTGTCATGAAACCGATACCGACATTATATAAACCTCTTCAAAGTGTTGATATCGATACGAAAGAACCTTTTACTGCAAGTATTGAGCGCTCAGATAGCTGTGCTGTACCAGCGGCTAGCGTTGTAGCTGAAGCAGCTGTTGCGTGGGAATTAGCGACAGCTTTAATTGAGCAGTTTGGAGTAGATCGTATGGATTGTATTCGTGAAAATATTGAGAAACATAATGAATATGCGAGGGGATTTTAATGGAGAACATACATATTCAAACGAAATCAAAAGAGTATGATGTATATGTTGGAAAAGATGTGTTGTCACATTTAACAATGCTTGTTCAAAATATGAAACCGGTTGTATCTAATGTAATGATAATTTCTGATGAATCTGTTGCTTCCTTGCATTTACAGACAGTTATGGATGCTTTACAAATAGAACAAAAAGTATTTTCATTTATTGTTCCTAACGGCGAAAAAGAGAAATCTTTCGAGAACTTTTATGCGGCACATACGTCTGCACTTGAAAATAAGATGGATCGTAACTCTTTAGTTATTGCACTGGGCGGCGGAATGATCGGTGATTTAGCTGGATTTGTTGCAGCGACATTTATGCGCGGTATTCGCTTTATCCAAGTCCCGACAACGTTATTGGCGCATGACAGTGCAGTTGGTGGAAAAGTTGCAATTAATCATCCATTAGGAAAAAACATGATTGGCGCATTTCATCAGCCAGAAGCGGTTCTGTATCATACACCTTTTTTAAATTCGTTACCGGAAAAAGAGTGGCGTTCGGGATTTGCTGAAGTCATAAAACATGCTTTGATCGGTGATGTAGAATTATATCACTGGTTAAAGAGTGAAGTGAAGACATTAGAAGATGTACGAGATGATAAATTAATCTATATATTAAAACGAGCGATCCCTGTGAAAGCGAATATTGTAGCGCAAGATGAAACTGAAAAAGGTGTACGTGCTCATTTGAATTTTGGACATACATTAGGACATGCCCTTGAAAAAGAGATGGGGTACGGTAACATCACACATGGTGATGGGGTTGTAATTGGTATGTTATTTGCCATATTTTTAAGTGAGCAAATTTATAAGATTGATCTTGCTTATAAAGAAATAAAACATTGGTTTTCTCAGTATGGTTATCCCGATATGCCAAGTCATTTGAATGTAGACCGTCTTGTACAAGTAATGAAACAAGATAAAAAAGCAAGCGCGGGGACAATTCATATGGTACTTATGCAGGAATATGGGGGAGTGAACGTCGTATCTATTTCAGATAAGACCGTTCACGTTGCGTTAGCAGCATTTCAAAAGGATATGGCATCCGCTTAAATTCGCGTGTAATTCCCGACTTGTATACAACTACGAATGTATTTTGTGAAAGAGATAGTACTGGATGATTATGCAAAGATATTCTAGTGATGATGACGGTTATGAGAGAAATTTGCAATATAAAGAATTTCGAGATAGAAATTCTTTATATTGCAACCTAACTTAACAAAATGACTGGGGGAAGAAAAATGAGAGTAAAAGAGCAGTTGTTAACTTTGAAAGCATATGTACCTGGCAAAAATATTGAAGAAGTAAAGAGAGCGTATGGATTATCGAAGATTGTAAAACTAGCATCGAATGAGAACTCGTTTGGCTGTTCGAGTCGTGTGACAGAAGCTTTAACTTCGTTAGTTAAGCAGTATGCTTTATATCCAGATGGCGCAGCTTTTGAGCTTCGTGAAAAGGTGGCAACGCATCTTCATGTGAAACCAGAACAACTTTTG
Source organism: Bacillus sp. JJ1127 (assembly GCF_036965845.1). Lineage (NCBI taxonomy): Bacteria > Bacillati > Bacillota > Bacilli > Caryophanales > Bacillaceae > Bacillus > Bacillus sp. JJ1127. The sequence goes on from NZ_JBALQK010000110.1 coordinate 7,532, forward strand.
TTTGGTAGTGGTTTAGATGAAGTCATTCAAATGATTAGTCGTGCCTTATTACATAAAGATACAAATGTTGTAATGGCGAATCCGACATTTTCACAATATTATCACCATGCCGTAATTGAAGGTGCCGAAGTTCGTGAAGTGTCATTAAAAGATGGGATTCATGATTTAGATGCAATGCTTGAGCAAGTCGATGAAAAAACGAAAATCGTTTGGATTTGTAATCCAAATAATCCAACAGGTACATATGTAGAAAAGCAAAAATTACTTTCATTTTTAGAAGCAGTTCCCAAGTCTGCGCTTGTTATCATGGACGAAGCATACTATGAATATGCAGGAGCTGAAGATTATCCACAAACATTACCGCTTCTTAAAAAATATGAAAACCTTATGGTGCTGCGCACGTTTTCTAAAGCTTATGGATTAGCTGCGTTCCGAATTGGTTATGCTGTAGGGAATGCAAAATTAATGGAGAAGTTAGAAGTAGCGAGATTACCATTTAATACGTCAACTGTCGCACAAGCTGTAGCGGCAGTGGCAATAGAAGACCAAGAGTTTTTACAAGAATGTGTAAAAAAGAATGCCGAAGGATTAAATCAATATTATAAATTTTGTAAAGAGTACGATGTATTCTATTATCCATCCCAAACGAATTTTATCTTCTTAAAAATTGGTATTCCGGGTAATGAAGCATTTGAGAGATTGATGGAAAAAGGATATATCGTCCGCTCTGGTGCAGCATTTGGTTTACCGGATGGTATCCGGATTACGGTCGGTTTGAAAGAAGAGAATGATGAAATAATTGAATTGCTTACGGAACTTGTAAAGAAAGAAGAAACATATTCTTAAAAATGGTAGCGGCTCCCATTATAGGAGTCGCTTTCTTCGTTTGTTTGCACGGTAAAGAAGGAAAGCTGTACAATAGAGAGAGACAGTATATGAGAACAATAGTACGTATGATGATTCATATATGAGGAGGATAAAAAAATGACAGGATTCATAAGGCAGAAAAAGGGCTTGAATGGAACGATAATTGTCCCTGGAGATAAATCTATTTCACATCGTGCTGTGATGTTTGGGGCAATAGCGGAAGGAACAACAAAAATCTCAAACTTCTTATTAGGAGAAGATTGCTTAAGTACAATTGCGTGTTTTCGGAAGCTAGGTGTGACGATTGAACAAAATGGAAACGATGTTACTATATATGGTAAAGGATTAGATGAGTTACAGGAACCGAAAGAGGTACTAGATGTGGGAAACTCAGGGACTACCATTCGTCTCATGCTCGGTATTTTGGCGAATACTCCTTTTCATTGTGTTGTAATTGGGGATGAATCTGTTGGAAAACGCCCTATGAAACGTGTTACAGTCCCTCTTCGCGAAATGAATGCACAAATTGATGGCAGGGCAGATGGACAATATACACCATTATCTATTCGAGGAGGGGCTGTAAAAGGGATACACTATTATTCCCCTGTAGCAAGTGCGCAAGTGAAATCAGCCGTTTTACTTGCTGGTTTACAAGGAGAAGGAGTAACTTCGGTAACTGAGCCGTTACAATCACGTGATCATACGGAGCGAATGCTACGTGCATTTGGATGTCAAGTAGATGTGAATGATCGGACAGTTTCATTGCAAGGTGGCCAATCTCTTATCGGAACGGAAATTGAAGTTCCAGGCGATATTTCCTCAGCGGCCTTTTTCTTAGTGGCTGGTGCAATCGTTCCAAATAGTAAACTCGTATTAAAAAATGTTGGCCTAAACCCAACAAGAACAGGAATTCTAGATGTTTTATTAGAAATGGGAGCAAGTATTTCTATTCATAATATTCGAAATGAAGAGCTTGAGCCATGTGGAGATCTTACAATTGAAACTTCTAAGTTAAAGGGAATAGAGATCGGTGGTTCTCTTATTCCAAGATTAATTGATGAGATTCCTATTATTGCTTTACTAGCAACACAGGCAACAGGAACAACAATCATTAAGGATGCCGAGGAACTAAAAGTAAAAGAAACGAATCGCATCGATACAGTGGTTAAAGAGCTTCGGAAACTAGGTGTGCAAATTGAAGCTACATCAGATGGTATGATTATCTATGGGAATCAGAAATTACAAGGAAGTATGGTTGATAGTCATGGGGATCATCGTATTGGTATGATGCTCGCAGTTGCTTCTTGTATTGTAGAGGGGGAAGTAGAAATAAAAGGTAGTGATGCGGTTGCTGTATCCTATCCAAACTTTTTTGAGCAGTTGGAATCTCTGTGAAAAAAAGAATCTTTTTCTATTGAAGAAGATTCTTTTCTCCTTCCTTTTAGTTGCTTACAAGGCAACAGTTGTTTATGATTAAATGAATAGACGAGAATATTATTAGAATTAAAGGAGATATTTATGCAAAAGTTTGAACAAGCTGTTTCTTATATTGAAAATGGTGAGGTAGAAAAAGGATTACAGCAATTAAAAGAACAAGTGAAGCAAGGAACAGACGAGGAGAAATATGATATTGCTCGTTACTATCATACGCTAGGATTCATGGATGAAGCGTTAGCAATTATAGAAGATTTACGTTTGTTATATCCCGAAGAAAGTGAATTTACGATATTTTTAGCAGAATTATATATTGATTTAGATAGAGAAGATGAGGCAATTGAGGTACTTCATGACATTCCTGAAGATGATGAGCTTTATGTTCAATCTTTATTGCTTGTTGCGGACTTGTTCCAAATGCAAGGCTTTGATGATGTTGCAGAACAAAAGTTATTAAAAGCGAAAGAAATGATGCCAGAAGAGCCTGTTATTACATTTGGTCTTGCAGAATTATATAGCAGTAAAGGTGAAGAACAAAAGGCGATTGCTTATTACCAATCATTACTTTCTGAACACAAGGTAATGGGAGGAGTTGTGATTGCTCTTCGTCTAGCTGAAACGTTAAGTGCGATTGGAAACTGGGAAGAAGCGATTACTTATTATGAAGAAGGGTTAGAAGAGCAAAAAGACATTCATTCTTTATTCGGTTATGCATTTACACTTTATCAAGGTGAAGAATATCAAAGAGCAATTAGGGCTTGGCAAGAACTAAAAGAATTAGACCCAGAGTATGCAACATTGTATATGTATTTAGCAAAATGCTATGAAAAAGAAGGAATGCTTCAAGAAAGTTACGAAACACTTCATGATGGAATTAAAATAGATGAACTATCCGTACCACTTTATGTAGAACTAGCAAATATTGCGGCAAAGCTAGGTAAATTGGCGGAGGCAGAAGAAGTTCTTCGAAAAGCGCTTCAATTAGATCCAGGACATTTAGGGGCAATATTAAAATATGCTTATATCTTAAAGGAACAAGAAAAATATGAAGAGCTAATTGTGGTTGTAGAAAATGCAATTGATAGTGGGGAACAAGATACACAGTTACTTTGGGATCTTGCATTTGCGAAAAAACAATTAGAAATGTATTCAGATGCATTAAAACACTATGAAAGTGCATATACTTCTTTTAAGAATCATCCGGATTTCTTGGAAGAGTACGGTTACTTCTTGTTAGAAGAAGGTTTGCGAAAAGAGGCAAAAGAAGTATTTACACGCTTAATACAACTGGATCCGACACAAATTCATATTGAAGAATTGTTATATAATTTAGAGGATTTTTCATAATTTGGAAGGAAACTGAATGCTGCTTCTTGAATCTAAATAAGAAAAAAGAAAGACAGAGGAGGGACTTAAGCGCTATGAATACCCCTGTTTCTGTAAACGAGAAGAAGGATTTTGTGAAATGGTTTTTAAATAATTATCAACTGAAACAGCGTGAATGTGTATGGATTTTAAATTATTTAATGAGTCACGATCAATTAATGCATAAAGTTCACTTCGTAGAACATGCAAAATATTGTCCACGTGGCTTGGTTATGTCAGCAAATTGTGTAAAAGAAACACCGTTTCACTTTTTTAAACAAAATGTTATGACGACAGATGCAGAAAAATCATTTCATGACATTCGTTTAAATCGGGATGAGGATATTTATATTCAACTTAATTTTAAATCATCGTTCCAAAATGCAAATTATGTAGCAGTGTTAGAAGAAAATCCATACTTGCCAAAGCATATTGAAGTGAATGAAAAAGATCGTCTACTTGCAGAGCGTTTTTTAGAAGAGAGTGTATTTTCATTCCGAAGAGAGCGTCTTTTAAAACAAATTGATGAAGCGCTAGACAATCAGGATAAGGAAGCTTTTTGTAAGTTAACAGCAGAATTGAAAACTTTGTAAGAGATATTTGTACTGTGTAATTTTGACAAATCTCCGAATGTGTAAAGAAAAACTACCTAATATAGGTAGTTTTTCTTTTTTTACTCGTTTTAGTATGGTTTAATAGATATAAAGTGAAAGTTCTGACATTTGTTTGGGTATTTACGCAAAGGGGGGAGAAAAGTTGAAATGGGCTGTAAAAGATGCGGAACAATTTGTACAAGCGAGAGAGTATGTAGATACAGGTATTATACCCCTTCTTTCAATTTCAGTAGCCAAAGAGATGAAAATGGCTGTAGAACAAGGGGAATTTATTGAGGCGCTGAGTATGGAGTTAGAAAGGGAATATAAGGGAAGAGTGCTTTTATTACCCGCATTTACTTATTTAGTAGAAAAGCAGCAGGAGGAGAAAGATCGTTTGCAAGAATGGACAAATCATTTACAAGAGCAAGGGGTGAAACATATCGCTTACGTCACAAGTGATTTTTCCTGGAAAGAAGCAATCGATACATTGACAGGTCAATTATTTTGGTTACCAGCTTTATCATTAGAACAATTTAGTGATCAAGCGAAACGAGAGGTGATTCATGCACATGTCAAAAACATAATGGAAAAATTAACAGAAAAGTGGGAAAATACAAAATAAATAGATAGTTCTCATTATTATGAGTAGTATGATATTGACCTGTGCATGTGGGTATTATATCATGATAGTGTCCTAGTTTTTATTTTTTATATGGCTTTTTCACGAGGGGACAATTTCTGATAGAGGGGGGAAATTTTCGTGGGCGAGAAAGAACACCGTGTGTCAAGAAGACAATTTTTAAACTACACACTTACAGGTGTAGGAGGCTTTATGGCAGCTGGGATTTTAATGCCGATGACGCGCTTTGCACTTGATCCAGTATTAAGGAAAGAAGCAGTGGGGGAGATGGTTGCTGTTGCACAAGTAAAAGAGATTACGACAGAACCAAAACGCTTCGACTTTAAGGTAAAGCAGGTTGATGGATGGTATAAGTCTGAGGAACCGAAATCTGCTTGGGTGCATAAAGATGAAAGCGGAGACATTGTTGCATTTTCTCCAGTTTGTAAACATTTAGGATGTACGGTTAACTGGAATTCAGATAAGGCACATCCTAATCAATTTTATTGCCCATGTCATGGGGGACGTTACACAAAAGATGGTATCAACATAAAAGGAACACCACCTCTTGCTCCGTTGGATGTGTATGAATCTAAAGTGAAAGATGGAACGCTTTATTTAGGAAAAGCCAAGCCACGAGGGGGTGCGAAATAGATGTTAAATAAAATTTATGATTGGGTGGATGAACGGTTAGATGTTACACCAATATGGCGCGATATTGCTGACCATGAGGTGCCCGAACATGTCAATCCAGCGCATCATTTTTCGGCATTCGTCTACTGCTTTGGAGGACTTACATTTTTCGTTACTGTTATTCAAATTTTATCAGGAATGTTTTTGACTATGTATTATGTACCAGATATTAAAAATGCTTGGGAATCGGTCTATTATTTACAAAATGAAGTTGCATATGGACAAATCGTTCGCGGTATGCACCATTGGGGTGCTAGCCTTGTAATTGTCATGATGTTTTTACATACACTCAGAGTTTTCTTCCAAGGTGCTTATAAAAAGCCCCGTGAATTAAACTGGATTGTTGGCGTTCTTATTTTCTTTGTTATGTTAGGTCTTGGTTTTACCGGATATTTATTACCGTGGGATATGAAAGCATTATTTGCAACAAAAGTAGGGATTCAAATCGCGGAGCAAACACCGCTTATTGGTCCTTATATTAAAACACTACTTGCTGGCCATTCCGAAATTGTTGGCGCTCAAACACTAACTCGCTTCTTTGCTATTCACGTCTTCTTCTTACCAGCAGCACTTCTAGCCTTAATGGCCTTCCACTTCATTATGATTCGCAAACAAGGTATTTCAGGTCCACTATAAGAGATTACTAAATTAAAGGGGAAAAGAACTAAAGGAGGGAGATTATGCATCGTGGCAAAGGGATGAAGTTTGTAGGAGATTCTCGAGTACCTGTAGCTAGGAAACCAAATATTCCGAAAGATTATTCCGAATACCCAGGGAAAACAGAAGCATTCTGGCCAAACTTCTTGTTAAAAGAATGGATGGTTGGTGCGGTTTTTTTAATCGGTTATTTATGTTTAACAGTGGCACATCCGTCACCACTTGAAAGAATGGCGGATCCTACAGATGCAGGATATATACCACTTCCAGACTGGTATTTCTTATTTCTGTATCAGCTTTTAAAGTACTCATATGCATCGGGTTCATTTACTGTGATCGGTGCGTTTATCATGCCAGGGATTGCGTTTGGAGCATTGATGTTGGCGCCGTTTCTTGATCGTGGACCAGAAAGGCGTCCACTGAAACGCCCTGTGGCAACTGGATTTATGCTTTTAGCAATTGCATCTATCTTTTTCTTAACTTGGGAATCTGTAGCACATCATGATTGGGCGGCGGCGAAAAAACAGGGGGCAATTGTAAAAACGACACCAGTTGATAAGAATGAGGAAGGTTATAAATTGATGCAAAAAAATACATGTTTGACATGTCATGGTGATAACTTACAAGGTGGTGCAGCAGCACCAGCACTACAAAACTTAACGTTAAAACCAGAAGAAATTGCAAAGATTGCAAAAGATGGAAAAGGTGCCATGCCTAAAGGGGTATTTAAAGGCACAGATGAGGAACTGAAAAAGGTTTCAGAATTCATTACAAAGTACAATAAAAAATAACGAAGTCGACTGCAATTTTGCAGTCGACTTCGTTATTTATAAGAGGAATTTTGTTATAATAGAGTAGGAATTTTTTATCTCGCTATTTGCGAGCAGTAATACTTCCACCTCAAAGTTCAGCAAAAGAAATTAGGTGAGAGATAAACTGCCTGTAACAGCTCGATTCGTGTGGGCTGATTAAAGTTGCATTTTATGATAGGGAATTACTTTGTTTGAAAGGTGTTGTACATACAAATTGGCTTACTTGTATGCGATATTAAGGCAACGTTCAGTTTTATTATTTTTATTAGTTATCAACATATTAGGTACGATTTATGGATTTATTTGGTATGGAAATCAACTTAAGGAAACTTCACTCATATTTTGGCCGTTTGTTCCCGATAGTCCTATAGCAAGTCTCTTTTTTGTGTTTGTTTTATTTGCTTTTTTGCAAAATAAAAATTGGGGATTAGTAGAAGCTTTAGCGATTATTTCTTTAATGAAATATGGCATTTGGGCTGTTGTTGTCAATGGTATTATGTTTGTGGTGAAGGGGCATCTTGGATTTATGAGTTATATGTTAGTTCTTTCTCATCTTGCAATGGCTATACAAGGTTTACTGTATGCCCCATTTTACCGTATAAAAAAGTGGCATTTTATTGTAGCGGGTGTATGGACATTACATAATGATGTGATTGATTATCTATTTTGGCAAATGCCGAGATATGGAATTATGCATTTGTTCGTAGAGCAAATCGGTTATTTTACGTTTTGGTTGAGTATCGCTGTGTTAGGGGTTACATATTATTTTTGCTTAAGAAAGAATCGAAAGCAATTTTCGCTATAAATTTAAATGAAGAATTGGGGAAAGTAAATGAATGAAAATAAGATAGGGATAAGAATGCTAGATAGCTTTATAAATTCTATCGTTGCATACTGTATAGCATTTTCTATTTTTGCGATTGCAACTACAATTGTTGTGTATGGGAAATGGTTATATTATGCAGATATACACTTTTTAAATATACCAGATTTGGCTAATATGACAGAGCTGGAGATTAAGAAGAACTATGATGTACTAATTACATATCTTTCTCCTTTTTATCATGGGTCATTACAGTTCCCTACCCTGGATATGTCTACAAATGGAAGAATCCATTTTGTAGATGTGAAAAATATTTTAGTGAATATTCAATATGCAATGTGTATGGCGCTCGGGATCGTTTTACTGGGCGGGTGGTATTTATTACGTAAACGAAAAGTGAGATTTTTATTATATGGTGCAATTCTCACAATTATATTTCCGATAGCGCTTACCCTACCAATTGCTATTGATTTCGAAAAGAGTTTTGTATTATTTCATAAGCTCTTGTTTAGTAATGATTACTGGCAATTTGATAGTGAAACAGATCCTATTATTTTAATGTTACCAGAACAATTTTTTATGCATGCAGCATGTGTAATTTTAATATTGATTTTATGTGGAAGTGTTTTTTGTTATGGCTTGTATCGATATTTAGTAAAGAAGAGAAAATCTTCCGCGAAAAAACTTTATTCATAAAGTGAAACTGTATTCCTTCCCAATTGGGATGAAATATTTTTCGCCTTCGTTCTATTCTTGTCCACCTAAACATATTTTGTACTAGTAGTTATAGGGGGGACCGGAATGAAGAAAGCATTAATTGGAATGATAGCATTTCTGCTTATATTGTTTCCAGTACGTATATATGCTGAAGAATGGAATGAATTAACAGGGTTATTAGATGATTCTTTGCAGCTTGTCAAACAAAAAGAAGATGAAAAAGCAATACAAGTGTTACAACATTTTTCAGAGCAATTTGTGTTAAAGGAGAATGTACAAGAAAAGAAAATAACACCGATGCATTTTCGAGTCATTTCTTTAGCATATGATAAAGCCCAACAATCTCTCGGAGAGGAAAGTTTAGATAGACAGATGAAGATAGACGATGTGTTAGCCTTGCAATTGGCGGTAGATGCAGAGGTATCTAAATTTCAACCTCTTTGGATGGAGCGAGAAGAGCGGGTCATGGGCGCTTTTGCTAAAGTGGAAAAAGCAATGAAGAAGGAAGACGATGAGCGTTTTCAACAATCGTTAAATACATTTTTGCATGAATTTGATATTATTTATCCGAGCTTAATGATTGCGCTACCAGAGAATCAATCGCAGCGTGTGAATGCACACTTATCGTATTTGGATGAATTTCGTAATATGATGTTGAAAAATAAAAGTGGGCAAACGCAATTAGGCATCATTAAAGGAGATTTACAAAAAATATTTCAAACGGTAAAGAAAGATGAAGTAGATTCGTCTCTTATTTGGTTTATGACAATTACAGGAGGGATTATTTTATTCACATTAACATATGTAGGGTGGAGAAAATACAAAGGTGAGAAGGCGAAGCGTAAAAGTGGTCTTCATTCTAAAAATCGATAACACTGTAAATGAAGGCAAGGATTGTAAGGTTTCTTTATTGACAATGTTTAAAGAAGAAAATAGAATGGGAAGTATTAATAATTACGACTTTACTGGAGGTTCATGATGTTTTATTTAATTTACTTCGCGATCATTATGATCATACCGTTGTATGCACAGTCTAAAGTACGTAGTGCTTATAGTAAGTATTCACAAGTATATTCCACATCAGGTATGACAGGAGCGGAAGTAGCTCGAAAAATTCTAGATGAAAATGGTTTGTACAATGTTGCTGTAGAAGAAACACCAGGTCATTTATCAGATCACTATGATCCAACAGCAAAGACGGTTCGCTTGTCTACAGATAACTATTATGGCCATTCTGTTGCAGGAACAGCTGTAGCGGCTCATGAAGTAGGACATGCGATTCAGGACGCGAAAGATTATAATTTTATGCGCATTCGCCATTCACTAGTTCCGATTGCGAACTTTGGATCGAATATGTCATGGATCTTTATAATGATTGGTATATTTGCGACGATGACAAAATTGTTGCTATTAGGTATTGTTTTAATGGCAGCAGGTGTGATTTTCCAACTTGTTACATTACCGGTTGAGTTTGATGCATCTAAACGTGCGATGCAGCAAATTGAAGCACTTGGAATTGTATCAACAGATGAATATGGGCAAGCTCGTAAAGTATTGAATGCAGCGGCGTTAACATATGTGGCAGCTGCGGCTGTGGCGGTATTTGAATTACTTCGTTTAGTACTAGTGTATACGGGTATGCAGCGTAGTGATGATTAAAGGCTATCGATTTCGATAGTCTTTTTTTTATCTTGGTAATTCAAATTTAACCGTTTGACCTTTGGTAGTATCTTGTAAGTTCATATTAACTGTTGGACCAAATTCTAATGTAAATTTCCTGTAGACTTGTATTTAAAGCCATGAAATAGTATACATTACATTATATGAATGTCGCAATTTTCTTTTTAAAGCAAATGATCAACATCCCTTTATTTGTGTATTACCTTAAATTGATAAATAAAAAGTAGTGTAATGAAATTTAATGCGAAAGTTATAATAAGTATAGATCAAGTGATGATAAGTGAAGGTGATGGAAATGCAATATCCAGATTCATTAGTACAGCATGTGAAAGAGCGTAGTACTAACTATGCACTAGAGGGATTTTTATGTGGACAGGGTCCCAAAAATCCCAAATTGATGCTTGTTGGGGAAGCACCTGGAGAAACGGAAATTCATAATGGTATTCCATTTAGTGGAAGAGCAGGGAAGCAGCTAATGACATTTTTAGAGCACATTGGTATTACAAGGCAAGAAGTATACATTACGAGTGCGGTTCGAAGCCGTCCCTATACCTGGAGAGAGAAAAGAGAACGAAATGGACAAGTTAGTCAGAAAAAATATAACCGAACACCAACTCAAAAAGAGATACTTGCACATGCTCCTTTGTTAGATTATGAACTAGAACAAATTCAGGCACCGGTTATCGTAACGCTTGGGAATATTGCATTAAAGCGTTTGGTTGGACGGGATAAAAAGATTACGGATGTTCACGGAGAATTATTACAGCAGCCAGTACAAAAGTTAAAAAATCATCAAGGTACGGAATTTGTATGGACTGAGAAAGTATATAATATTTTTCCGACTTTTCATCCGGCTTCTATTTTTTATAATAGAAGTTTGTTGGAATTCATTTATGATGATTTAGAAAAGTTGAGGAAGTACATATGGTAGATATCTTTCTAGAAGTATTAAAAAACTAGAAAAGCTTATCGGGTTCGATTGCTTTTCTAGTTTTCTGTCGTTGGCATGTTTAGTTATGTAACGGATTTTTATTCTCATCCAGTGTAAATCCTTCACCCACCACATCATGTACATCACTTACTGCAACAAATGCATGAGGATCTACAGAAGTAATAATATTTTTTAATTTTACGATTTCGTTTTTTGCAACAACGCAATAAAGTACGTTTCGCTCAATCTTTGTATAGGAACCAACAGCTTTTAAAAAGGTTGCCCCGCGCTCCATTTCGGATAAAATCTTGGCAGCAATTTCGTCGTTTTTATCTGAGATAATGGTTGCCCCTTTTGCTGCATAAGCTCCTTCTTGCATAAAATCAATAACCTTTGCGCCAATAAAGACAGCAACCAATGTATACATGCCTTCGCGATAAGATAAATATGTAAGGATGGAGATGAAAATGACAACAGCATCAAACATAAACATTGTTTTTCCCATGCTCCAGCCAATATATTTATGAGCTAGCCTTGCAATGATATCGACACCACCAGTTGTTCCGCCATATTTGAATATAATTCCAAGACCAATCCCAATAAATGCCCCGGCGAACAGTGCTGCTAGTGTCATATCGTTTTGTAAGTTTAAATGTAAATTGAATAATTCATAACGCTGAAAAATCCATAGAAATAAGGAGACGCTAAATGTTCCGATTAATGTATATAAGAAAGTTGTCCGGCCGAGTAATTTCCAACCGACGAAAAACAGAGGAATGTTTAAGATTAAATTTGTATAAGAAGGATCAAGTGAAAATAGAAAATATAATAATAACGTAATGCCTGTAAATCCGCCTTCTGCTAAGTGGTTTTCAATATTGATATTTACGATGCCAAAAGAGAAAATAGCGGAACCAATTAAAATAAAAATAATGTTTTGAATCTTCAAGTTTGTTTTCATGTAGAAGTCCCCCTAATATGTAATAATTATATTGCTCCGCTAAAACGGTAAAACACAGCAAAAGAAAGTTTCACTTTATTATAGTCTATCCAAAAAAACGTGGCAAATAGGGAGGAAGGTAGAATAATATTTGTCAAATCGCGATGAATTGGCTAACATGAAAGAGGAAGGATTAGAGGTGAATAACATGGAACAAAAAACGATGAAAGATATGCAGAAAGAAGTAGATGCATATATTAGTCAATTTAAAGAAGGTTATTTTAGTCCACTTGCAATGATGGCTCGTTTAACAGAAGAAATGGGTGAACTTGCAAGAGAAGTGAATCACTACTATGGTGAAAAACCGAAGAAAACGACTGAAAAAGAGCGAACAATTGAAGAAGAACTCGGAGATGTATTATTTGTTATGATTTGCATGGCAAATAGTTTACATATTGATTTAGAAACAGCACATAACATTGTAATGAATAAATTTAATACACGTGATAAAGATCGTTGGACACGTATTGAAGAGGGAGAGAAAGAGGTATGAAAGATATTAAAGTAATTATTGCGGGACCAAGAGGACGTATGGGACATGAAGCCGTTCTTCTTATGGAGAGAACAGAGCATTTTCAATTAGTAGCAGCAGTTGATTATAAGCATGGCGGAGAGAAAATTTCAGATTTACCTGGAATGCCAGCATTAGATACGCCAATCTATGCTGATTTACAGACTTGTTTAAATGAAGTAGAAGTGGATGTATTATTAGATTTAACAACACCGGAAGTAGGGAAGCAGCATGTTACGCTTGCTGTTGAACATGGTCTTCGTTCTGTTATCGGTACGACTGGATTTACAGAAGAAGAGCTTCAACATTTAACGGAAACGGCGAAAGAAAAACAAGTAGGTACAATTATTGCTCCAAACTTTGCGATTGGTGCTGTACTTATGATGAAGTTTTCTCAAATGGCAGCGAAATATTTCCAAGATGTTGAAGTAATTGAATTACATCATGATCAAAAATTGGATGCCCCTTCAGGAACAGCTGTGAAAACGGTAGACTTAATCCGTCAAAACCGTGAACCAAAACAACAAGGTCATCCAAATGAAACGGAGCAATTAAAAGGAGCACGTGGTGCAAACGTAGATGGAATTCACATTCATAGCGTACGTTTACCAGGTCTTATTGCCCATCAAGAAGTGTTATTTGGCGGTGACGGACAAATGTTAACAGTTCGTCATGACTCATTCAATCGAGCGTCATTTATGTCAGGGGTCAAATTGTCGATTGAAACAGTGATGAATCTTGATCATCTTGTATACGGCTTAGAAAATATTATCGACTAAAGGGAGAGACAATTGATGAAGATTGCCTTAATTGCACATGACAAAAAGAAAGATGATATGGTTTCGTTCGCATACGCATATAAATTAATTTTTGAAAAACATGAACTTTTTGCAACGGGAACGACAGGTCTTCGTATTATGGAGGCGACAGGTTTAGCTGTTACAAGATATCAATCTGGTCCTCTTGGTGGTGATCAAGAGATTGGTGCAATGATTGCAAAAAATGATTTAGATATGGTGATTTTCTTCCGAGATCCTTTAACAGCACAGCCACATGAGCCAGACGTAAATGCATTGCTTCGTTTATGTGATGTGTATGCAATCCCGCTTGCGACGAACATGGCAAGTGCTGAAATGTTAATGCATGCATTAGATCGGGGAGATTTAGACTATCGAAAGTTAAGAAAATGAGGGGAACAATTATGAGTGGATTACATATATTAGCGTTTGGTGCTCATGCCGATGATGTTGAAATCGGCATGGCAGGCACCATTGCAAAGTATACGAAACAAGGATATAAAGTTGGCATTTGTGATTTAACGGAAGCTGATTTATCTTCAAACGGAACGGTGGAATTAAGAAAAGAAGAGGCTCAGGAAGCTGTTCGTATTATGGGAGTTGAAAAGCGGATTAATTTAGCAATGCCGGACCGTGGTTTGTATATGAAAGAAGAATATATACGTAAAATTGTAAAGATTATTCGTACATATAAGCCAACGCTAATTTTTGCACCATACTATGAAGACCGCCACCCAGATCATGCGAATTGTGCAAAACTTGTGGAAGAAGCTGTATTTTCAGCGGGTGTTCGTAAATATATGCCAGAAATTCCGCCACATCGTGTGCAATCTTTTTATTATTATATGATTAATGGTTTTCATAAACCGGATTTCTGTATTGATATTAGTGACCATCTTTCTGAAAAGGTAGCAGCATTAGAAGCATATGAAAGTCAGTTCACAACTGGAAGTGATGGTGTTAAGACACCTTTAACTGAAGGATATGTTGAAACAGTGATCGCTCGTGAGAAAATGTTTGGAAAAGAAGTTGGAGTTATGTATGCCGAGGGATTTATGAGTAAGAAGCCAGTTTTATTACATACTGATTTAATAGGGGGATGTAAATGAAATTGAAAATAGGTATTACATGTTATCCTTCTGTGGGTGGTTCTGGAGTTGTTGGAACGGAACTCGGAAAACAATTAGCTGAACGAGGTCATGAAATTCACTTTATTACATCAGGTGTCCCATTTCGCTTAAATAAAGTATATCCAAATATTTATTTTCATGAAGTAACGGTTAATCAATATTCTGTCTTTCAATATCCTCCGTACGATTTAGCATTAGCAAGTAAAATGGCAGAAGTTGCGCAAAGAGAAAATCTTGATATTTTACATGTGCATTACGCAATACCGCACGCGATTTGTGCATATTTAGCTAAACAAATGATAGGAGACAATATTAAAATTGTTACAACGTTACATGGAACAGACATTACTGTGCTCGGTTCAGATCCTTCTCTAAATAATTTAATACGATTTGGTATTGAACAATCTGATGTTGTTACGGCTGTATCTCACTCGTTAATTCAAGAAACGAATGAAGTTGTAAAGCCAAATAAAGAGATTCAGGCGGTATATAATTTTATTGATGAGCGTGTTTATTTTAAGAGAGATATGTCACAATTAAAGAAAGAGTATGGCATACGAGAAGATGAAAAAGTATTGATTCATATTTCGAATTTTCGAAAGGTCAAGCGTGTACATGATGTCGTTCATGCATTCGCTAGAATTGTAAAGGAAGTCAATGCGAAGTTACTACTTGTTGGTGATGGACCAGAGTTCTGTACAATTTTACAGTTGGTGAAAAGTTTACATATTGAAGAACACGTTTTGTTTTTAGGAAAACAGGATAATGTTGCAGAGCTTCTTGCAATGAGTGATTTAATGTTACTTTTATCAGAAAAAGAAAGCTTTGGTCTTGTTTTACTAGAAGCAATGGCGTGTGGTGTGCCATGTATTGGAACACGAGTTGGAGGCATTCCAGAGGTTATTAAACATGGTGAAACAGGATATATATGCGAAGTCGGTGATACGCTAGGGATAGCACAACAAGCGATACAGCTACTTAAGAATGAGAATCACCATCGAAATATGGCAGAGCAAGCAATGGAAGCTGTATATGAGCAATTTCGTTCGGAAAAAATCGTTTCACAATATGAGGCGATTTATTATGACATGTTAAGGGATGACAAAAATGAAACGATTTAAACAAGCTGGAGCAATTATTGAGACATTAAAACAACATGGGCATGAGGCGTATTTTGTTGGTGGGAGTGTACGTGACTTCATTATTAATAGACCGATTGGCGATATTGATATTGCAACATCAGCTCTTCCAGAGGAAGTGATGCATTTATTCCCAAGGCACGTCCCTGTTGGTCTTGAACACGGTACTGTTATTGTTGTCCAAGATGGTGTTCCGTATGAAGTGACAACATTTCGAACAGAGAGTGATTATGAAGATTTTCGCAGACCAAGTAGTGTTCAGTTTGTTCGTTCATTAGAAGAAGATTTAAAACGACGAGATTTTACTATGAATGCGATTGCGATGACTGAAGAAGGAAAAATCATTGACTTATTTGCGGGACAAGAAGCAATTCATAAGCAAGAAATTGCAACAGTTGGAAATGCCGCGGACCGTTTTCAAGAAGATGCACTGCGTATGATGCGTGGTATTCGTTTTGTTAGTACGTTAGGGTTCTCCTTAGAAGAAAAAACAAAGTGTGCCATTGAAATGTATGGACATTTACTTGAACATATAGCGATTGAAAGAATTACAGTTGAGTTTGAAAAGTTATTGACGGGTACGTATTGTGTAAAGGGGCTTCAAAAGTTAGTAGAAACGAAACTATTTACTCATTTACCGTATTTACAAATGTCAGAAGAGAAAATTTTGAGGGCGGCTCAATATAACTGGGATTCTTTTGAAACTGATATCGAGGCATGGGCATTTTTCCTATATT
>NZ_JBALQK010000110.1:24067-29972 GCF_036965845.1 Bacillus sp. JJ1127
TTCCTATATTGTATCGGGGAAGAACATCCATCTGTTTTCTTACGACAATGGAAATTTTCAAATAAAAAAATAAAAGATATTGTCGCTGTTTTACTAGCTATTCGTTCTAGAAAATCAAAGTCATGGGATGCAGTTTTTCTATACAAAACAGGTATTCAAGTTGCTTTAATGGCAGAAAGAGTGTATCAAACGATTATAGAAAATTATGATATGTCTTCAGTAGATCAAGTACAGACGTTGTTTGATTCATTATCCATTCAGAATCGTCAAGAAATGAATGTAAGCGGTAATGATTTATTAAATTGGACAGACAAAGCGCCAGGCCCTTGGGTAGCAGAAGTATTGCAGAAGATTGAAGAAGAGATTTTACAAGGGCAGTTAGTAAATGAGAAAGAGAACATAAGGGAGTGGCTACAGGGATGCAGTCTACTATAAGAAAACAATTATTACAAGTTTTTTCTGAAGCAGATGGCGAATTTGTATCTGGTCAAACAATTAGTGACAAGCTCGGCTGTTCAAGAACAGCTGTCTGGAAGCACATGGAGGACCTTCGAAGTGAAGGATACGAACTTGAAGCTGTGCGCCGCCTAGGATACCGAATTGCTAGTAAGCCAGATAAAGTAACAGCTAATGAAATCCAATTAGGCTTACAAACAGAATTTATAGGGAGAACCGTTTATTTTGAGGAGTCTGTTGAGTCTACGCAGCATATTGCAGCGAGACTTGCGTATGAAGGAGCAGCGGAAGGGACAATTGTTGTTGCGGAAGAACAAACATCAGGGCGCGGTCGTTTAAGTAGAAAATGGTATTCACCAAAGGGGACCGGAATTTGGATGAGTATTATTTTACGTCCCTCTATTCCTGTTCATCATGCTCCTCAGCTTACATTACTAGCAGCTGTTAGTGTAGCACAAGCGATTGAGAAATGTACAGGTGTGAGTGTAGGAATTAAATGGCCCAATGATATTTTAATTCAAGGAAAAAAGGCCGTTGGTATTTTGACAGAGTTGCAAGCTGATCCGGACAAAATTAACGCTGTTATTATGGGAATAGGAATTAACGTAAACCAACGGCAAGAACATTTTGCTGATGAGATTCAGCAGATTGCTACGTCGTTAGCGATTGAATCAGGAGAGCCAATTGTTCGCGCAGAGCTTATGCAACAGATCTTTTTACAAATGGAAAAGTTGTATCAAGAGTATGTAAAAAACGGATTTTCAGTTATTAAGCTCTTATGGGAAAGCTATGCGGTAAGTATTGGGAAAGAAATTACAGCCCGAACGCTGAAACAGACAATCATTGGTGTAGCAAAAGGAATTACAGAGGATGGCGTATTGATAGTAGAAGATTATCAAGGTCATGTACATCATATTCATTCTGCTGATATAGAAATTAAGTAAAAAGAAGTTCCTGTTTAGGAACTTCTTTTTACGCTAATATGAGAAGAAATGCTGTGAGTCCTATTATACTGAGTGTCACTTTGAAAATTTCACATATCGTAATAGGAGAGGAAGTTATTTTTTCGAAAAAGTGTAGCAATTCCCTTTCTTAGTTTGCTATAATTAGTTCGAATATGGGCAGTATCAGAGCGAACTGCACCATGATTCCAAGCGATGAAGAACAATAATTTGGATTCTGCCTTGATCCAACACCGGACTGGGACAGAGGGATGAAATTTGCCGATTAACACAACCCTTCTGCCCTTTTATGGCCAGAGGGGTTTTTTGATATGATTTCGGCCATCTCCTCTCTCCTGAATAAAGGAGGAGTAGTTTTTGAAAACGAAAACAGATTTTTTGAAAATGAAAGAGAAAGGTGAGCCGATTACGATGCTTACAGCGTATGATTATCCATCTGCTAAATTAGCAGAAGAAGCTGAAGTCGATATGATTTTAGTTGGGGATTCTCTTGGAATGGTTGTACTTGGATATGATTCCACAGTTCCAGTAACAGTAGAGGATATGATTCATCATACGAAAGCAGTTCGCCGCGGGGCGAAAGAGACGTTTATTGTAACAGATATGCCGTTTATGTCTTATCATGTATCACTGCAAGAAACAATGCATAATGCGCGTCGTATTGTACAAGAGAGCGGAGCGCATGCAGTGAAAGTGGAAGGTGCAGGCGAGGTCTTATCAATCATTCAGTACTTAACAAATGCAGGAATTCCTGTTGTAGCACATCTCGGTTTAACGCCTCAATCTGTTGGAGTATTAGGTGGTTATAAAGTGCAAGGAAAAGATGCTGAAAGTGCAAAGAAATTATTAGAAGATGCAAAGAAATGCGAGGAAGCTGGCGCGATGGCAATTGTGTTAGAGTGTGTGCCAATGCAGTTAGCAGAGCTTGTATCAGAGCAGTTAACAATTCCTACAATTGGAATTGGTGCAGGGAAGAAAGTAGATGGTCAAGTACTTGTTTATCATGATTTGATCTCGTATGGAGTGAATCGAGTTCCGAAATTTGTGAAGCAATATACGTCTGTTCAAGAAGAAATTGTACGTGGGATTTCAAAATATGTTGCTGAAGTAAAAACGAGACAATTTCCTGAAGAAAAACATTCATTCACAATGAAAGAGGAAGAGTATGTAGCATTATACGGGGGAAAACAATAATGAAAATTATAACAACAGTACAAGACATGCAACAGGCTGCAAGTGAAATTCGTGCAAGTGGGAAAGAAATTGGTTTTGTTCCAACAATGGGATATTTACACGAAGGACACGCCACGCTATTACGCCGTGCAAGAAAAGAAAATGAAGTTGTTATTTTAAGTGTATTTGTAAATCCATTGCAGTTTGGACCGAATGAAGATTTAGATCGTTACCCAAGGGACATTGAGCGGGATGAGAAGGTAGCAAAAGAAGCGGGTGTTGATTATTTATTTTATCCGAGTGTGGAAGAAATGTATCCAGCACAGCAGACTACAAAAGTAGAAGTGGTAAAGCGTACAGACGTGTTATGTGGGAAACAACGACCAGTTCATTTTGCAGGTGTTGCTACTGTATTGATGAAACTATTTAATATCACAATGCCAACTCGTGCCTATTTTGGTATGAAAGATGCGCAACAAGTTGCTGTTATCCAAGGATTTGTAAGTGATTTTAATATACCGCTTACAATCGTACCTGTCGATATCGTTAGGGAAGAGGACGGATTAGCAAGAAGTTCCCGTAATGTATATTTGTCAGAACAAGAACGTGAGGAAGCACCGCATTTATATCGTAGTTTATGTATAGCGAAAGAACGGATTGAAGAAGGAGAACGTAATCCACAAGCTATTACGAATCTTGTGAAAGAATACATTGAAAAACATACAAAAGGTAATGTTGATTACGCAGATATATATGCGTATCCAACATTGACAGAAATAGACAAGATCGAAGGACGAATCATTCTTGCAATTGCGGTTAAGTTTGAAAATGCACGATTAATTGACAATATAACATTAACGGTTAAATGAGGGGGAGACATCTATGTTTCGTACAATGATGAGAGCAAAGTTACATCGTGCAACGGTAACAGAAGCGAATTTGAATTATGTAGGTAGTATTACTATAGATGAAGATTTAATGGATGCTGTAGAAATTGTAGAAAATGAAAAGGTACAAATTGTAAATAATAATAATGGAGCCCGCTTAGAGACGTATGTGATTAAAGGAGAGCGCGGAAGCGGCGTTGTTTGTTTAAATGGGGCTGCTGCAAGGCTTGTGCAACCAGGAGATAAAGTGATTATTATTTGTTACGGATTAGTTGCAGCAGAAGAGGTAAATAAGCAAGTACCAAAAATTGCAGTGTTAGACGATCATAATCAAATTATTGAAATGCTAGGCGCTGAAAAAGCAGGAACAATATTATAAGCAGAAAGGCTATCTCTATAAGGGATAGCCTTTTTTATTTGTAGAGGTGGTCCAAAGTAAATGAATGAAAAAATGTAATACATGAAACAAAATCAGTTCATTTTGTGTATCTGTTCATTAAGATGAGATAAAACGTGGTATAGTAACAATATATGAATTTTTGTTGTTTGAAAGGTAAGAAATTGAGGTGTTACATATGAGCAAGCGTTATGTCGTCGTTGATTTAGAGACGACAGGGAACTCCTGGAAAGATGGGAAGGACAAAATTACCCAAATTGCAGCTGTTGTAGTGGAAGATGGAGAAATATTAGAGATCTTTTCATCTTTTGTTAACCCGAAGAGAGAGATTCCCCCATTTATTACAGAACTAACAGGGATTGATGAAAATCTCGTAAAACAAGCCCCGCTATTTCGTGATGTAGCCCCGATGATTGTTGAGCTATTAGAAGGTGCATCTTTTGTAGCACATAATGTTCACTTTGATTGGAACTTTTTAACGGAGGAATTAAAGCAGGCTGGATATACAGAAATATATTGTCCTAAAATTGATACGGTTGAATTGGCGCAGATTTTATTGCCGACAGCTGATAGTTATAAATTGCGAGATTTAGCTAAAAAACATGAATTTGAGCATAATCAACCACATCGTGCAGATAGTGATGCACTTGTAACAGCAGAATTATTTTTACAATTTCTCACTCAAATTGAAAAATTACCGCTTGTTACTTTACAATCTTTATACGAACTAAGTGATGTATTTCAAAGTGATATTGCTCGTATTATTTCGGAAAATATTTTAAAGAAAATGACGGATGGGACAGAGGAAACAAAAGAGTATGAAATTTACCGAAATATTGCACTTCGAAAACGGAACTATTCATTACACTTAGGTGAAAATAACTCGTCTAAATTCAGTTCTTTTTTACATAAGTCAATGGAACAGCTTGAATTAAAGATGCCTAACTTTGAAAAAAGAGAAAGCCAACAGCAAATGATGAAAGAAATATATGCTGCATTAAGAGATTCTCGCTTTTCACTAATAGAGGCAGGAACGGGTACAGGGAAGACACTAGCATATCTTCTTCCAAGTATTTATTTTGCAAAGAAAAAAGAAGAGTCTGTAATTGTAAGTACACAAACAGTACAGCTGCAGCAACAAATATTGGAAAAGGAAATTCCACTGTTGCAAAGCGTATTACCATTTCCATTTGAGGTTGCTCTTTTAAAAGGAAGAAGGCATTATCTTTGTTTGCATAAATTTGAGTATTCCTTGCAAGAGGAAGAGAAGAACTACGACGTTGCACTTACAAAAGCGAAAATTCTAGTTTGGTTATTACAAACAGAAACTGGTGATCGTGACGAACTAAATATTCCAGAGGGTGGAAAGCTATTTTGGAATCGTGTTTGCAGTGATATATATAGTCCTGGCGGAGTAAAAAGCAGCTGGTTTAGTCGTTGTTTTTATCAACGTGCAAAAAATAAAGCATTATTTGCAGATATTGTAATTACAAATCATGCATTGCTGCTGCAAGATTTTGTTAGTGAAGAGCCACTTTTTTCATCTTGTAACTATATCATTTTTGATGAAGCTCATCATATCGAAGAAGTCGCTAGTAGAACGCTTGGAGAACAGTTTTCATGTATGTATTTTCAGTTCATTTTATCGCGCCTTGGTACGCTAGAAACCGATGATGTATTATCAAAGGTGTATAAAATGATGAAAAAATCAGAGCAAGTATCGCGCTCCACTTTTCGTATGATTAGTCATAGGCTCAAGGAAATCAAATTTGATGCCGATGAGTTATTCCAAATGTTACGTGCTTTCATATTTAAACAAACAAGGCAAGAACAAGGGTCAAGCAATATGCCTCTTATTTATCGGTATAATACGGAACAAGAGCATGGGAAGCTCTGGAATAGTATTACTGAATTAACAAATCGACTTATATATGAATTAAGAAAATTACTAGCCTTACTGGAGAAGCAGGCTGATATATTACAAAGTACATTAGAATGGGAAATGCATGTTATTACAGGCGAGTTTATGC
>NZ_JBALQK010000111.1:0-15472 GCF_036965845.1 Bacillus sp. JJ1127
TCGTTTTTTTAATTGATGTATATATATCCATTTTGACTTTCCAACATATAAATCACGGTTATGAAGAACAACAGGTGATCGCTACTTATTTTCTCTCTTTGTTTTCACTTGGCATGGGGCAGGAAAAGGCTCTGACCGCTTCTATGCATGGCCGGATTCTCTCTCCCACCTAAAAAGAGGGGTTTTATATCGATTTTTTAATTGATATATATATGAACTTCTTTGGCGTAAAAGGGGGAAAATTGGTATACTATAACCAAATTACGGAGGTGTTTTCGCAATGAATCATTATAAAGACGATAGTTATGCCTTACATACAGATTTATATCAAATCAACATGGCTTATACATATTGGAAAGATGGTATTCACGATCGCCGTTCTGTTTTTGATTTATATTTTCGGAAGCTTCCATTTGAAAATGGCTATGCCATTTTTGCTGGTCTTGAAAAAATTATAGAGTACATAGAAAATTTTCGTTTTACTGAAAGTGATATCGCTTATTTAACAGAATTACAATTTGAAGAGGACTTCCTTCACTATTTACAAAACATGAAATTCACAGGAACCATTCGCAGTATGCAAGAAGGAGAAGTTGTTTTTAATAATGAACCATTATTACGTGTCGATGCCCCACTTGGTGAAGCACAAATTATCGAAACAGCTCTATTAAATATTGTGAATTACCAAACATTAATCGCTACAAAAGCGGCACGTATGAAGCATGCAGCAAACAACGATGAGCTCTTAGAATTCGGCACACGCCGTGCTCATGAATTTGACGCTGCCCTTTGGGGAACACGCGCAGCCTTTATTGGTGGATTTTCTTCTACAAGTAACGTCCGAGCTGGAAAACGATTTGGTATTCCAGTAGCTGGTACCCATGCCCATTCCTTTGTTCAAGCGTATCGCGATGAATATGTTGCATTTAAAAAATACGCTGAAACACATAGAAAATGTGTCTTTCTAGTTGATACATACGACACATTAAAATCTGGTGTACCAAATGCCATTCGAGTCGCAAAAGAATTCGGAGATCGCATTGATTTTTATGGTATTCGTCTTGATAGCGGGGATATGGCCTATTTATCAAAAGAAGCAAGAAAGTTACTTGATGCGGCTGGATTTACAAACACAAAAATTATCGCTTCTAGCGATTTAGATGAATATACAATTATGCACTTAAAATCTCAAGGAGCTAAAATCGATGTATGGGGTGTTGGCACAAAACTCATCACTTCCTTTGAGCAACCTGCATTAGGGGCTGTTTATAAATTAGTGGCAATTGAAGATACAAATGGCACATTAAATGATACGATTAAAATCTCTTCTAATCCTGAAAAAATCACAACACCAGGACTAAAGCGAATTTATCGAATCATTAATCGCGTTAATAGTCATGCAGAAGGCGATTATATTGCTTTAGAATCTGAAGAACCTGAGCAGGAAGACCGTTTAAAAATGTTCCATCCTGTTCATACGTATATTAGTAAATTCGTGACAAATTTTGAAGCACGCGAACTTCATCATGATATTTTCACAAACGGTAAAAGAACATATGAATTGCCTAGCATATTAGACATTCAAAAATACACAGAAAGCACCCTATCACTATTTTGGGAAGAATATATGAGAACGTTAAACCCTGAAGAATATCCTGTAGATTTAAGTCAAAAATGCTGGGATCATAAAATGAGTTATATCCAAACTGTTCGGGATCAAGTAACAAAAAATATCCAAAAATAAAAAGAGAAGCATTCGCTTCTCTTTTTATTTTATAAGTTTTTCACTCTCAATACACGCATCGCATTTAGCACTGCAATTAATGTAACGCCAACATCTGAGAAAACAGCTTCCCACATTGTTGCAATCCCAAATGCACCGAGTAATAGAACAATGCCTTTTATACCAAGTGCAAAGATAATATTTTGCCATACAATATTGCGTGTACGTTTCGCAATTTTAACAGCCGTTGCAATTTTTGAAGGTTCATCTGTCATGATAACAATATCTGCCGCTTCAATGGCTGCATCAGATCCTAAGCCACCCATTGCGATCCCAACATCTGCTCTTGCTAATACTGGTGTATCATTAATACCATCACCAACGAATGCAACTTTTTCTTTCGCCTGTTTCATCGCATCAATTTTTTCAATTTCTTCTACTTTTTGCTGCGGCAATAATTCAGCATGAACTTCATCTAAACCAAGTTCCTTACCAACAGCTTCCCCAACTAATTTCGCATCACCTGTTAACATTACTGTTTTCTTGATGCCAAGTTCTTTTAACTTTTGAATCGCTTGTTTTGAATCTTCTTTTACCTCATCTGAAATAACAATATAACCAGCATATTCACCATCTACAGCAACGTGAACAAGTGTACCTACTGTTTGAGGTTGCTCGAATGGAATGCTTTCTTTCTTCATTAACTTTGCATTCCCTGCAAAGATTTCTTTCCCTTGTACTTTCACAACTGTACCATGGCCAGAAATTTCGCTATAATCTTCAATCATATTTTCATCAATCGATTTTCCATAGCTACTCCGAATAGATTGTGCAATTGGATGGTTTGAATATACTTCTGCAAAAGCTGCATATTCAAGGAGCTCTTCTTTTGTCGTTGTTCCGCTTGGCTCCATCTTCGTTACCTTGAATACACCTTTTGTTAATGTTCCTGTTTTATCAAAGACGATATGTTTCACATCATTCAATGCTTCTAAATAGTTACTTCCTTTGATTAAAATACCGCTTTTAGATGCTCCGCCAATGCCACCAAAGAATCCAAGCGGAATAGATACTACCAATGCACATGGACAAGAAATAACTAAAAATACTAATGCACGATAAATCCAATCTGAGAATGTAGCACCTTCTAAAATAAGTGGTGGAATAAACGCTAATGCCACTGCCGTAATAACTACGACCGGAGTATAGTAACGCGCAAATTTCGTAATAAAGTTTTCTGTTGGCGCTTTTCGGCTACTTGCATTTTGCACTAAATCTAAAATCTTAGATACAGTTGATTCATCAAATTCTTTTGTTACTTCAATTGTTAATACACCATTTTGATTCACAAAACCACTTAATACATCATTACCAATTTCTACTTCACGCGGTACAGACTCACCTGTTAATGCTGAAGTATCTACCATCGATGTTCCCTCAACTACTTTCCCATCTAACGGTACTTTCTCACCTGGTTTAACAATAATATAATCTCCAATTTGCACATCTTCTGGCGATACTTGTTTTGTTTCATTTCCAATTTTCACATTCGCATACTCAGGACGAATATCCATTAAAGAAGTAATTGATTTTCTCGAACGGTTTACAGCGATATTTTGAAATAGTTCACCTACTTGGTAAAATAACATAACCGCAACTGCCTCTGGATATTCTTTAATGGCGAATGCCCCTAGCGTTGCAACCGCCATTAAAAAGTTTTCATCAAACACTTGACCGCGTGTTATATTTCTTACAGCACGCCAAA
The DNA here is from genome assembly GCF_036965845.1 of Bacillus sp. JJ1127. NCBI lineage: Bacteria > Bacillati > Bacillota > Bacilli > Caryophanales > Bacillaceae > Bacillus > Bacillus sp. JJ1127. The sequence continues at coordinate 3,489 of NZ_JBALQK010000111.1, forward strand.
CGATATCGCCACCAATAAGTAAATATGCAATAACAAAGAGCGAGATAGTCATCATCTGAGGTAGTTCAGCTAATGCAGCAGTGCCTGTTAAAACACCGCCAATCGCTAAGCGCCATAGCATTTTCTTCACAGTTCCTTCGCCATGATCGTGACTATGCTCATGACTCCCTTTCTCTTCACGTACAACTTTTACATGCGGCTCTAACTTATGAACAATATTTTTTATATCTTGTACCGTCGTTTCAAGCTCTTTTTTATTCGTAACTTCTATTTTTAATTTTTTCGATACAAAATCAACAGAGGCTGCTGAAACCGCAGGCATTTCTTTCACCTTTGTTTCAATCTTCATCGCACAATTTGCACAATCTAATCCTTCTAATACAAATACTTCTTTGGCAACTTTTGTTTTTTGTTCATCCTGTACTTTAATATGCGGTTCTAATTTCGCAACAAGCTGTTTTGCTTCCACAACAACATTATTTTCTTTATTTTGTTCTGTTTCTAAAATCATTGTCTTTGTTGCGAAGTTCACAGAGCAAGAAGAAACACCATCTAATCCTCCGACGCCTTTTTCAATTTTCATCGCACAGTTTGCACAATCTAGCCCTTCTAACACAAGTTTTCGTTTCACTAGTGCTTCTGCCATCTTTCTCCCCCCTTGTGCTTTCCTTTTCTATTCTTCATTTACATGTTCGAATGCTTGCTCGAAAATATAAATTACGTGATGGTCAGCTAATGAATAATAGACAACCTTTCCCTCTTTACGGTTTTTCACAAGCTTCGCTTGCTTTAATACACGCAATTGATGTGAAATAGATGATTGCGTCATGCCAAGTACATAAGCTAAGTCGCATACGCACATTTCCGCTTCAAATAATGCGTGTAAAATACGTGTACGCGTCCGGTCACCTAATACTTTAAATAATTCTGCTACTTTGCCTAAACTTTCGTTAGCTGGAATGGTTCTTTTTACTTGATCAACAACTTCTTCATGGATAATTGTTTGAGAACATGCTTCTTGACATGTTTCTACTTTATTTTCAGCCATTATAGCTCACCTCTTCATTTGAACATATGAACAACTATTCATATATCTTATACTTTTATTATATGAGTGATCGTTCATATATGTCAATAAAATCCGCACTAAATTTTCCGAACATTTTGTTCACATTTAAACTAAAACATATATAGCATATTCTCCGCATACTTTATATTCTTCATGCAAAAAGAGGATGCAGCTAAAGCTTTAATCCTTTAGCACATCCTCTTTATCCAGATCTATTCGTCTTTCACTGCATCAACAATTAACGAAGCAAATCCTAACTTTCCGTCCTGATTTCTATGATCAAAACGTTTAGAGCGATAAATAAATCCTTCTTTCTCATCCCAATCATTATAATGAAAATCTCCACTTTCATCGCAATACTCCAAAAGCCTCACCTGAAATCCCGCACTCTCAAACATGGATGTCATCGTTTTATAATTGTGAACAATTTTATGACTCGCCGCTGGATGATCTAACGGTCCGGGTCCCCCAACTTGTACACCCTCTTGGTATTCTTCATCTGGGAAAAAGCTATCCGGAACCGCACACCGAATATAACCACCATGCTTTAAAAATTCATAACATACTTTCGCTGCTTCTATGCCTTCTTCATACGATAAATGTTCCCATACATGCTCTGCTAAAATTGCCGTTAAAGAGTTAGGATTAAACCTTTTGATCCAATCTTCTCTTTTTAATAAATTCAATTCTTCTTCATTCGTATGTAACCAACCTGGATTATTATTAAATTCTCCTGCACCAACAACGATTTTGAATTCATCTTTTACAACCATTGTTTCACCCCTTTATATATTTCAACATACAAATTTCTACAAAATGCTACTTTTTCCTCCTCTGTACAAAAGAAAAAGCCTTGCGCGCTCCCTAGGCGCACAAGGCTTACAATTCATTATATCCCCTTAATTAGCTTTTTCTAAGCTATCTTGCGAACTTGCATCTTCTTTTAAATGACTATGTTTTTTCGAGTAAACAAAGTACACAACTACTCCGATTGCTAACCAAGCACCAAAGTATATCCATGTTGTTAATGGTAAATTTAGCATTAAGAATAAGCAACATGCGACTGAAATAATCGGTAAGATTGGCACAAGCGGTACCATAAATCCGCGCTTTAAATTCGGATGCGTTTTACGCAGAATGATAACCGAGACACCAACCATCGCAAATGTTAACAATGCTCCAATATTCGCTAAATTCGACAATTCTTTTAAATCGATAAATCCGGCAATTAAAGCACTGCCAATTCCTGTTAACCAAGTTGAAAATATTGGTGCTTCTGTCTTCTCATTAATTTTCGCAAAAGATTTTGGCAATAAACCGTCACGGCTCATTGCAAAGAATACACGTGTTGTTGCATAAATGTAAGCAAAAATTACAGCCATAATACCAATTACAGCTCCAATTGCGATTACACCAGCTACTTTATCCTGTCCTACCACTTCTAGTACATAAGCCATCGCTTCTGGTACATCTAATTCTTTATAAGAAACCATACCAGTCATAACGAGACAAACTGCAACGTAAATGATTGTACAAATAACTAACGAAGCAATAATACCAATTGGAAGGTCACGTTGTGGATTTTTTACTTCTTCTGCTGAAGTTGCCAATGCATCAAAACCTAAGAAAGCAAAGAATACTGCTGCCGCTCCGGCAAAGACTCCATTTATGCCGTACGGTGTAAATGGTACCCAGTTCTCCGGTTTTACGTAGAATACACCAACTGCAATAAATAAGACAACAATACCAATTTTAATTAATACCATTGCGTTATTTACACGTTTACTTTCTTTCATACCACGCGATAATAACCAAGTTAATATTAATGTAATAACCACTGCTGGCAAGTTCACAATGCCACCTTGTGATGGAATCGTTAACAGCGCTTTTGGAATTTCTAATCCAAATCCACTTATCAGGTTATGGAAGTAACCTGTCCATCCACCAGCTACCGCTGCCGTTGTTAAAACATATACTGATAGTAACGTCCATCCCATTAAATGGGCTACAAACTCACCGATTGTTGCATAAGAATATGTGTACACACTACCTGAGACGGGCAGTGTAGATGCTACCTCTGCGTAACATAATGCTGCAAATCCACAAACAATTGCCGCAATCATAAATGAAAAAATAACTGCTGGACCAGCATCTCTTGCTGCTACTAATCCAGTTAATACAAGAACCCCTGTACCGATTATCGCACCAATCCCTAGCATTGTTAGGTCAAATGCCCCTAGTGTTTTCGTCAAAGTCTTACTTTGACTTTGACCTAACAGTTGCGTAACGGATTTCTTTCTAAATAGGTTGGCCACGATGTATGCCCCCTTTTACTAAGAAGAGCTAAGAGGTCTTCTCTCTTAGCTCTATCATGTTGTATAAAATATTGTTCGATTTTTATTGTGTATTATGCCTCAATTAGCAAGATACAGTTTCTTCTAATAATTCTTTTGCACCTTTGTACTCTACACCATGAGCTTCTGCAACTGCTTCGAATGTTACATAGCCGTCTAATGTATTAAGACCTTTTAATAATGCAGAGTTGCTTAGGCAAGCTTCTTTGTAGCCTTTGTTTGCAATTTGTACTGCATATGGCACTGTTACGTTTGTTAATGCAAGAGTTGATGTACGTGGAACCGCACCTGGCATGTTTGCAACTGCATAATGAACAACGCCGTGTTTTTCATAAGTTGGGTTATCATGAGTTGTAATGCGGTCAGTTGTTTCGAAAATACCACCTTGGTCAATCGCGATATCTACTACAACAGAACCTGGTTCCATTGATTTAATCATTTCTTCTGTTACAAGTTTTGGCGCTTTTGCACCTGGAATTAATACCGCACCGATTACAAGATCAGATTCTTTTACAGCTTCTGCAATGTTGTAAGGGTTAGACATTAACGTTTTTACTTGGTTACCGAAAATGTCATCTAATTGACGAAGACGTTCTGCACTTAAGTCGATGATTGTTACATCCGCACCTAGTCCAACTGCAATTTTAGCAGCATTTGTACCAGCTTGTCCACCACCGATAATTGTTACTTTACCACGTTTTACCCCTGGAACGCCTGCAAGTAAGATACCTTTGCCGCCTTTTGTTTTTTCAAGGAATTGTGCACCGATTTGTGCAGACATACGACCAGCTACTTCACTCATAGGTGCAAGTAATGGTAAAGAACGGTTTTCTAATTGTACTGTTTCATAAGCGATAGAAACAACTTTCTTTTCAATTAATGCTTTTGTTAATTCTGGTTCTGGAGCTAAGTGTAAATATGTGAATAAGATTAGACCTTCGCTAAAGTGCTTGTATTCGCTTTCAACTGGCTCTTTAACTTTCATAACCATATCCATGTTCCAAGCTTCTTCAGCTGTATCAACAAGTTTTGCCCCTGCTTCAACATACTCAGCATCTGTAAAACCAGATCCTAAACCTGCACCCTTTTGAATGAATACTTCGTGATTGTTACGAATTAAATGTACAACACCAGCTGGTGTCATTGCCACACGGTTTTCGTTGTTTTTAATTTCTGTTGGTACCCCAATACGCATAATAAAATGCCCCCTTATAATTAACAGAAAAAAGGAATTCTTTTTTCTTTTTATAATAATTAATAACTTATGTCCTTATTCTAGCATAACTTAAAAGTTATGAAAACGCTAACATACTAATTTAAAAGAAGTTTTTATATTGGGAATAGTGTAAATATAAAGAACTTTATTTCACAAGGATGTTTCATGTATTTTTCTTTCCTTCTTTTCTTATTATCTATCATTCTATTTTCATTATAACCATGGAAACTACACATTCCTTGTTTATTATTTGACAATAATATAACAATGTAAAAAACCAACATAAACCGCATACATATGCACTTTAAATTCCCTGTAACATTTTAGAAATATATTCTTTTTATATCAATCCATTTTAATTTTTCACCATATAAATCGCTACTAGGAAGAACAAAAGGTGATTTACACTCGGTTTCTCTCTCTGTTTTAACCTGGTATGGGGCAGGGCTTCTATGCACGGCCGGATGCTCTCGTCCCTCTAAAAAGAAAGGTTTTTTATGTCAGTTTTCAACTTGTATTTATATAAAACAAACATGCTAAAAATTAAAGAAGTGAATCAACAACAAAGGCCTATCCCTATTTGGGATAAGCCTAGTGAAATAATCTATAAAACAATTCGTTTTTCAGTTTCAGCATCAAAATAATGAACTTTGTCCATATTCAAAGCTAGATCCATCTTTGATTGACTGTGCACATCAGCAGAGGCGTCAACACGTGCAACAAAGGATTGGCCATTGATGTTGGAATACAGATATGTTTCGGATCCCATTAATTCTGACACATCAATCGTTACCGTTACTTTTGCATTATAAGGTAAGTCTGAAATTGCTTTTCCATAATAAAAGTCTTCTGGACGTATCCCTATAATGATTTCTTTATTAGCATACCCTTTGTTTCGCAAACTTTTCAACTTCTCTTCCGGAACTTCAATTTTCCACTTATCAATCATAACCGTACTTTCTGTTAATGTTCCTTTAAAAAAATTCATTCCAGGAGAGCCAATAAATCCTCCGACAAATACATTCTCTGGATTTTCATAGACTTCTTTAGGTGTACCGACTTGTTGTATAATACCATCCTTTAGTACAACTAAGCGCGTCGCCATCGTCATAGCTTCTATTTGATCATGCGTGACATACACAGTTGTTGTTTGCAGCTGTTGGTGTAATTTTGTAATCTCCGCACGCATTTGAACGCGTAGCTTCGCATCTAAGTTTGACAATGGCTCGTCCATTAAGAACACTTTTGCATTCCGAACAATCGCTCGTCCTAAGGCAACACGCTGACGCTGTCCACCTGAAAGTGCTTTTGGTTTTCGTTCTAAATATTCCTCAAGCCCAAGGATCTTCGCTGCATGTTTCACACGTTGGTCAATCTCCGTTTTACTATATTTTCGCAGTTTTAACCCGAACGCCATGTTATCATAAACACTCATATGCGGATAAAGAGCATAGTTTTGAAAGACCATTGCTATATCTCTATCTTTTGGTGTAACATCATTCACACGCTTTCCATCAATATAAAAGTCTCCCTCTGAAATCTCCTCAAGTCCTGCAATCATACGTAATGTCGTTGACTTTCCACATCCTGAAGGTCCAACCAAAACGATAAATTCTCCATCATTCACTTCTAAATTAAAATCTTTTACGATTGTCACATCATGATCATATTTCTTATAAATATTTTTGAATGATAGCTGAGCCATAATTGCCTCCTATAATTTTAGCTATTTTGAAAGATACTGGTTCATCACCAAAAGACGGGGGTGACATATAGATAGGTGTACACTCCACTCCGAGTGGACGCTTTCCGCGGGCGAGAGCGAGCCTCCTCGGCAAGCCTGCGGGGTCTCACTTCCCTCGCTATTCCCGCAGGAGTCGCCACTCTCCGTTCCGTGTATTCAAAATGATTCATTCTCAAAAAATCAATCCCATGTTACGGCGATGAACCAAGATACTGTTTTAATCACACAGTTGTTTTATAAAATTTTTGTAATATCCTTCATACTGTCTAAAATATAATCCGCTTCGCCTTCCAGGTCTTGCTTACTGCTCGCACCCGATAAGACACCCACTACTTTAATGTTGCTATTTCTTGCAAATCTAACGTCTGTTAATGTATCACCTACCATTAACACATCGTCTTCAGCCAGTGAGAATTTTTCTTTAAACATATAATAAAAATCACTTTCAGGTTTTGTTTTATTGACACCATCATCTGCACCTAAAAAATCCACATAATCATATAATCCTGTCATTTTAAGTGAATGAATAGCTGCATCAACGTCGTCCGCTGTAACAACCCCAATTACATATCCATGGTCTTTTAAATATTGTAATGTTTCCTTTGCGCCTTCCACTTCTGTAAATACGAGATCATCTGCTGTAGAGTGTTTTTTGAATAATGCACATACATCATGAATAAAGTTTTCTTTATTCACATGTTGATTTTCTAATAACGAAAACCATGCAGCCGCAATAAAGTAATTTGTGCGACAAGCTAGTAAACTTGTACTCTCAAAATCGTTATCACTCATACCAATAATCTTTAGGTAATCATCTCTTTTATTTTTTTCATTTGGATACATTTGAAATATATCATCTAGCACACGATGAACAATTTTGTACCAGACCGAATCTAGCTGTATTAGTGTTCCATCTTTATCAAAAATAATTCCTTTATTCACCTTCTGATCCTCCTAAAACTTCATACCATGTTTTAATACTCTGACGCTTAACGTTATTATGAATAGGATTTATAAACGCTACTAACTCATCATCTTCCCAACCTTCAACCCTAGCATATGCTCCTTCATTTAAAGAAAAATCAAAGGTCACTTGGCCGCCGAATTCTTTTTCGATTATTTGGCCATTCACAATCAATCTCCACTCACACGGTTTATCTGTATGAATATTGTAACGAATATTTCCTTGAACCTCATCGCCAACATAAATGCTTTTACCTTCGTTTTGAATATCTATTTCTAATTTTCTAAATCGAGAAAAATAAATTCTGCCTTTTGAGATAGCATCCTTTAAATTTTTAATAGATAAACCATTACATAATACATACGTTCCTGGGTCACCATAAATCGATGGGTCTTTAGATCCTGGGAATGTTTTAGATGGGTGTAAATGAGAGTCACTTCCTCCTATCCCCCAGATTTTAAGACCATTTAGCCACATTTGATCGAAGAACTTTAAAGCTTCCAAAGTAGATGGTTTGCTCTTTTTATAAGTTGGATCACACATGATTTCCATCGTATGAACATTTTCTAAGTTAATATCAATTTGGTTCGCCCAAGGCTTCATAAATGGATGATTCACGCTAATTAAATAACCTTTTTCTTTCATGAGAGAAAATAGCTCATTCATGCTTTTAGCGTTAAACGATTCATCGAAACACTCTGTAAAATTAACATATTCCTTCATACCGAACATATTGTAATGCCCGTAAGGAGTTGTAAGTTCCATAGATGGTATAATTAATGTGTTTCCTTTTTGATACGAGGGCATGACAATGTTGTGTTCCGTCGCATATAAAAAATCCAACTCTTGTTTTTCACATACGCTCATTCCCAGTTCGTCATCTATCTCGCCATCCGTTAAATTTGTGTGTTCATGAAAATCTCCTTTGTACCAACGATGCTCTTCATTTATTACCTTTTCAAAATTGTATTCATCAATAAAGACATTTTCCTTGCAAAAATGCTCTCGATTATATTCTCGTTCTAACTCGTCATTCACTAATATATTTACTGTATAGTCAACTTTTCTTCCGGCAAACTTTACTGCTTTATTTGCACAATGAGGGATATATACTACTTCTAATTCCCAATTACCAGACGGTATTTCCCCTCCAACACAACCAGCTGAACAAAACTTTGAATCTTTTGCAACAAATAGTTTTTCGTCAACAATTGGTGTTTGATACTGTATACGTACAAAACCGTTAGAGTCTCTCAAGATTAGTAAAAGCGGAATTTTTCGACTGATTCCTTGATCAATAGTTAATGTAAAATTGACAATATCGGTTGAATCCATTAGAAAAGAATGTTTATTTTTTACGAATGGAGACAGAGTCATCGTACCTTTCATTTCAATCATGATTCCCACACCTTTTTTTATATTTTAATGATAGAATCATAGAGGTACTTCTTTCGTTCAAAAGCACCTCACGTTTCTCTTCAAAGTAATACATAAACAGGTTTATTTCTTCTTTTTCAGAACTTTATCCAACTCTTCCTGCGCAACCTTAGCTGCTTCATCTAGTGCTTTTTTTGCAGGGACCCCTTCAATTTCTACTTTATCCTTTGCTACATTTAACGCGTCATTAATTTTGCCGCCTGTTGGATCCGTAAATGGTGCAACTCCATATTGATTTGCTTGCTCTAATGGAACTAATGCTTGTGGTTGTTTTTTAACAAATTCAGCATAAGGCCCATACTCTGTTACATTGTTACGAACAGGGATATAGCCTGTTGCCATTGACCATTCAGCCGTTTTCTCAGTGCTTGTCGCAAATTTCATAAAGTCATATGCACCTTTTGCTACTTCTGGATCAACATTTCTCGTTAATGTGAATAAATACGTTTCTAATTTTGGTGCTGGTTTATGATTACCCCAAGCTGGTTGTGGTAATGCTCCAAATGTGTTAAGGCGTTCTTCCTCAGTCATTCCTTTACCTAACGATTTAAAGACAAATCCTTGGTCACCAGATGATCCTGTAAATCCTAACGTTCTACCTTCAACTAGATCGATTATTGTTTTATCCCAATATTCCCATCCAGTTCCACCTGAATGAATGTTCATAATTTTATCTTCATGAATCCACGTACGGAATTTTTCCCATACCGTAACCCAAGTGTCATCGTTGATTAACACTTTTTTACCATCTTCACTTAATACATTTCCGCCAGCACTGCGAACCGCATCAATTAAGTTTGTCGTACCCCACATCGGCATCCAACCTGCGTATGTGACATTTCCATTTGCATCGCGTTTTGCTGCTTTTTTCGCTACTTTTTCTACGCCTTCCCACGTCTTTAAATCGTCAGCAGTAAAGCCATTTTCCGCTAATGCTTTTTTATTGTAATAAAAAACTTGAGTTGTACCGTAAAAAGGAATTCCATATAATTTCCCGTCAATTGTTGCTTGGTTCATAAAACCTTTTCCGTAATCTTCTTTGTTAAATTGCTTATCATTTTTAACATATTCATCTAGAGGTACGATTAACTTTTTCTTAGCATATTCTTGAATGACGTCTGAACCTAACAACGCAATTGCTTCTTGGTTATTTGCCGCAAATCCACTTTGAAGCTTTTGATAAGACTCATCGTAGTTACCAGCTTTTGTTGTTTTCACTACATATTTGTCTTGGCTTTTATTGTATTCCTCGACAATCTTGTCTACTTTGTCTGCAAGTGAACCACCTACTCCATTAATAAACGGAACAACAATCTTATCTCCCTCTTTACTTGCTTTAACAGTACTCCCTTTTCCACCTGAACAGCCTGCAAGTGCACTAACAAACAATGATACAATTGCTAGAAGCATGAATAATTTTCTCATCCCGAATGTCTCCTTTATATTTAGTTAACCTTTTATTCCTGAATCAGTAACACCTGAGAGGAACCATTTTTGTAAAACTAAAAATACGATTAAGAGCGGCACCGTGGCAATTGTACTTGCAACCATAATGTGTGACCAATCTCGGCCTAAGGAACTATTAATGAAATAATCAGCAATTCCGTTAGTAATTAACTTTTGCGTATTATCTTTCAAGATAAGAGCTGGCCAAATATAATTATTATAATTCCCAATAAATGTAACTAAACCTAATGTTACAAATGAAGATCGCGTCATTGGAAAAATAATCTTCCAAAGAATACGCCAATCACTTGCTCCATCAATTTTGGCTGCTTCTACTATTTCATAACCAACCTTGTGGAATGATTGTTTTAAATAGAAAATACCGAATACACTAACAGCCATAGAAATGATGTATCCAAAATGTGAATCAAGTAACCCAACTTTTCCTAACATCACATATACAGGAACATACGATACAGCTCCAGGAATCATGTAGGTTGCCATGACAACACTAAACGTTAAGTTCTTCCCTTTGAACTTATAAAATGCCAACATATAAGCAAAGAGCGCAGACGAAATAAGTACATATATCGTAATAATGAAAGAAGTATAAAAACTATTAAATATATACGTGTTAAATGGAAGAATTTCTAATACTTGACGATAATTTTCCCAGTGAAATTCCTTAGGCCAAAAGCCGCCTTGTAATACTTCACTAGATGTTTTAAACGAACCAAGTACCATCCATATGAATGGAAAGACAAACAAAATACTTGCTACAGCTAAAAAGAGATGCTTTATGATTAATGGAGTCTTTTTCATATCATTCATCAATAGTTCACCCACTTGTCACCTATTATCTTGTTTATAACAGATAGTAGAATTGTAATGATTAATATAATAAATGCGATTGCCGTTGCAGACCCCATATCAAACTGTTCAAACGCTTGTTGGAAGAATAAATAAAGTAACGTTCGCGTCGATCCACTCGGTCCACCTTGTGTTAAGATTTTAATTTGATCATAAGCCTGTACCGAAGAAATTATATTGACAACAACTAAGAAGAAGGTTGTTGATGAAACCATCGGTAGTGTTACATACCGAAATTTCTGCCATGAATTCGCTCCATCAATACTAGCTGCTTCATACAAGCTATCTGGTACTTTCTCTAGTGCACCGATATAGAAAATCATCGTCCATCCAACTAATTTCCATACTGTTACAATAATGACCGCGAGCATCGCTGTATGACTACTCTGCAGCCAGTCCAATCCCGGTATCCCGAAAAAACCTAGCACCTTATTGATAGCTCCAAATTTAGGTTCATATAGAAGTGACCATACAATGGATACAGCTACTGTCGGCGTTACCCAAGGTGAGAAAATTAGTAATTGATAAATTGCAGAACCTCTGAACTTCTTTCGGAAGAACAATGCAAAACCTAAACCTAATACAATCGTTGGAACGACTGTCCCAATTCCGAAATAAAGAGTATTTAACAATGCCTGTATAAAAGAATCCTGTGTAAACAAATTAAAATAGTTATCTAAACCAACAAAATTAAAGTCATTTGTCATGAAATCCCAGTCTGTAAAACTAATACCTAAACTAATTAAATTCGGAATGATCCAAAATAATATTAGAGGTATTCCAACCGGTAATAAAAAGAACACAGCTTTTGATAATTTTATTTGCATTCTCGTCCCCTCCTAAATCATATTGTACGGGCACATTATTAACACAATGTTGTTATT